>DAOVZP010000356.1 GCA_030635045.1 Bacteroidota bacterium
GGTCTTGCGTTGTGATGAGATCTCATCAAGGTATTTTTTGTATTCAATCTCATAGAGCCTGGTACGCAATACCTTCATGGCTTTCTCATAGTTTTTTAATTGCGACTTCTGATCCTGGCATGTTACAACAGTGTTTGTTGGGATATGTGTGAGCCTTACGGCTGAATATGTTGTATTTACCGATTGTCCGCCGGGTCCCGATGAGCAATAGGTATCTTTACGAATATCTTCCTGCTTCAGCTCAATGTCGAATTCGTCTGCTTCAGGCAGTACGACCACAGATGCTGCTGATGTATGCACACGCCCCTGGGTTTCTGTTTTTGGGACACGCTGTACCCTGTGCACACCCGATTCGTACTTCATCTGTCCGTAGACATTATCCCCGCTGATCTCAAAAATGATCTCCTTGAAGCCGCCCACAGTACCTTCTGTCAGGCTCACTTCCTCAATCTTCCACTTCTTTATCTCGCAAAATTTCACATACATCCTGTAAAGGTCACCTGCAAAGATGCTGGCTTCATCACCACCGGCCCCTGCCCTGATCTCTATCATGGCATTCTTGTCATCCTGCGGATCCTGGGGGATCAGCATAAACCGGATATCTTCTTCCATGGTGTCCCTCTTCTCAGTCAGCTCATGAAGTTCCTTCTTTGCCATTTCCCTGAACTCATTATCCTTCTCGGTTTTCAATACTTCTTTTGTGGAGTCAATATTGGCAAGTACATTGGCATATTCCTTATACGCATCTACAATGGGTTGCAGATTTTTGTAGTCCTTATTAAGCTTGATGAACTTCTTCATGTCAGACATTACTGACGGCTCGTTCATCTGCTCGCCGATGTCCAGCCACCGTTTATATATGCCTTCAAGTTTGTCGATCATTTCGTCTGTTTTTCTGTTTGCAAAGGTATGATTAATTGCTAAAGGGTTGCCAACCTTAATAAGGCTGGCAACCCTAAGCTATCTATCTTCTATTAAGCTTAATAGAAATAAGTACCGTGTTCACTGCTGATGGTCAGCTTTGCAGCTTCGCTATCCTCAACATGTCCTACCACCTGAGCATCAATCTCGAACGAACGGGAAATGGAAATGATATCTGCAGCAATGCTTTCCGGTACATACAACTCGAAGCGATGGCCCATGTTGAATACCTGGTACATCTCTTTCCAGTCGGTACCGGATTCTTCCCGGATCATCCTGAACAGGGGAGGGACGGGGAAAAGTTTGTCCTTCACCACATGCAGCTTGTCAATAAAGTGCAGCACCTTGGTTTGTGCCCCGCCGCTGCAATGGATCATGCCATGTATCTCTTGCCGGTATGATTTCAGGATTTCACTAATGACCGGTGCATAAGTACGGGTGGGGGAGAGCACCATCTTACCGGCATCAACACCGGGAATTTCAGTTGGATCGGTCAGCGACTTTGTGCCGGAATAAACCAGTTCATCGGGCATTATCGGATCAAAGCTTTCCGGATATCTCTCCGCATATTCTTTCCTGAACACATCATGCCTGGCGCTGGTAAGGCCATTGGATCCCATTCCGCCATTGTATTCCTTCTCATAGCTTGCCTGTCCGGATGAGGAAAGCCCAACGATCACATCACCGGCACGGATATTTTTATTCGAGATTACCTGGTCGCGCCTGAGGCGTGCTGTAACGGTAGAATCCACGATTATGGTTCTTACGAGGTCACCAACATCTGCAGTTTCCCCCCCTGTTGACCGGATGCCAATACCATGCCCGCGCAGTTCAGCAAGGAATTCCTCCGTACCGTTTATGATGGCAGCGATCACCTCTCCCGGGATCAGGTTTTTATTTCGGCCAATTGTGGAAGACAGGAGGATATTATCTGTAACACCGACACACAAAAGATCATCCAGGTTCATTACAATGGCGTCCTGTGCGATGCCTTTCCAGACAGACAGGTCGCCTGTTTCCTTCCAGTAAAGGTATGCGAGCGAACTCTTGGTGCCTGCACCGTCGGCGTGCATAATATTGCAATGTTCCTCACTTCCCTGGAGAATATCAGGAATTACTTTGCAAAAAGCTTTTGGGAACAGGCCCTTATCGATGGATTTGATAGCGTTGTGAACATCCTCCTTAGATGCTGATACGCCACGCTTATCATATCGTTGCCCCTTATTAGCCACTGCTTTTAGTCTTCTTTGTATTTGAAGGTGATCTGTTTTGCATTCTCGTCGATCCTGAACTGGCCGATCCGTTGCAACACCTGTCTGCCAAGAGTGATAGGATTTGTCTGGCGATGCAGGACTGTGAACCTGACATCGGTGATGGTCTTGGATCCTATCCTCAATTCAGAAATAATGAATACGCTGTTATTACGGATGGAGTTATTGGCCAGGATCTGATTTGGATCGCCGTCAAAATTCTCTTTACCTATGATCCCTTTATCGAGAAGCTGCAATGCCTTCTCCAGAGATACCTGGGCGGGGGCCCTGTCTTCATAGATGAATTCTTCATTATACCCGTTCATTATCATCGGCACAATATACAGGCCTGTCCTGTCCTGTGTCCTGAAGCTGACAACATCATCATCCGGGTTTACCAGGATGGTGACCTCTACGGGATCTTCGCTGATCACTGTTTTAGGCACGTAGTCTTTTCTGAGGACACTGAAATCCGTCCTTCTGTTCAGCTGATGGGCTGCTTCCTGTGCTTCAAATGATCCTAAAGCTGCGATATATTCTTCTGTTAATACGTCCCCTTCATTAAAGGTATAACCATCTAATGTAACATCTTTCACCATCTTGCGTGGCTCTCTCTCCCCATAGCCTTTGGCAACGAGCCGATCCACATCGATACCTCTGAGGATGAGATA
>DAOVZP010000391.1 GCA_030635045.1 Bacteroidota bacterium
CGTTTTGCTATAAATATGTGATGCCTCTGGCATCAGGGCTTTGCTGAATGGTGAGGGTTTGGTGAAAATATTCTGGATACCTCCGGCATAAGGGCCTTGCTGAATGGTGGGCGTTTTGTGAAATATCATTGAATCCCGGAGGGATCCCATATCTATAGCTCAGAAATAAGAGAGAAGATTTCACGACCCCGGAGGGGTCGCATAATATTCCAGTTGCTATATGCGGCAATTTTTATTTACAATTGTACACACAGAATACAGAATTGTAAATTCTAAACTCTTCCGGGCAACCTTTTAAACTTTCTTCTTTCTCATTTGTTAGAGCATTAACTCAATATACTTATTACATTTGCTTTTTTAAAAATATAACCCGGTTAACAATAACGAACAATACCAAAAATGAAAACAAACCTTATTACTCTATCAGGCATGATAATTATGTTCGGTGCTTTTCAATTGAATGCACAGGACGAAGTTCAATCACCTGCGATGATCGCAACGGCTATCCAGCATGTGGTTGTAGGCCCCGTAAAGGACTTTCCGGCCCTTACTCCTGAAGAACTGGCTGCCATGGCAGAAGATGAAGCCAAGGTGAAAAGAAACCAGGACCTTAAGTTCAGGAATTACCCTTTTTACGAAGAAACCAAACTTGACGGGCCTGATCCCGGCCTTCAATCGGAAATGGGAACAAAGATGAGTTTTATGGGTATCATCCAGAACTGGAGCGGACAGTCGAGTTATACCAACCCTCCTGACGACAATGGTACTGCAGGCCCCGATCATTACATGCAAACTATCAACACAAAATATACTATTTATAATAAAACCGGAACCTTACTGGCCGGGCCTACCAACCTGAACGTATTCTTTTCGGGATTACCGGGAGGAAACTACAATGATGGTGACCCTATCATACTTTTTGATGAGCAGGCACAGAGATGGCTTATGGCTGAATTTTCCGGCGCATGGAGTAACCCTGATTATATGCTGATCGCTGTTTCTCAAACTGATGACCCTACCGGCCTTTGGGACGCATGGTCGTTCTTAATGAATGGATTTCCTGATTATATGAAATTTGGTGTGTGGCGCGACGGGTATTACATGGGTACCAATACTTATAGCGGCGACGATATTTATGTTTTTGAAAGGGATGTGATGCTCGCCGGAGGCTCAAGTCCGCAGGTAGTCCAGTTTAATAACCCTTACCGGCCAAACAGCGGCTTCCATTGTATACTTCCGATGGACAATGACGGGGCTTTTGCTCCCACCGGCACACCGGGGCAGTTTATAACCATTAATGATAATGCATGGGGCGGCAGCACTGGGGATCAACTTTGGATCTACGAATTGGATGTTGACTGGGTAACGCCCGGAAGCTCTACTTTCAGCAGGGTACAACAACTTGATGTTGCATCATTTGACAGCAACTTTGGGTCCACATGGGATAATATAGCACAGCCCGGGACAAGCCAGAAACTTGATGCCATCAACCAGATCCTGATGCACCGGGCACAGTACCGGAATTTTAGCGGGTCGCAGCATGTTGTTTGCAACCATACGGTTGATGTAGATGCGACAGACCATGCCGGAATCCGCTGGTACGAACTTGAATATGATGGCGCTGACTGGGAAATCAGGCAGTATGGCACCTATGCACCTGATGGCGACAGCCGGTGGATGGGAAGCATTGCCATGAACGGGGATCATGAAATTGGATTGGGATATTCCGTTTCCAGCACCTCAACGTATCCGAGTATCCGTTATACCGGCCAATCTGCTTCAGAAAATGCAAGCGCATCGGGAATCCTCGATATTGCAGAAACATCGATCCAGGTGGGAACTGCTTCACAATCCAACTATAACAGATGGGGTGACTATTCAAACGTGGCAGTAGATCCTGTTGATGACCATACTTTTTGGTTTACCACCGAGTATAATATCAGCGGCGGACAGAAAGGCACTAAAATTGCTTCCTTTGAATTTACACCTGCACCGCCTCTGGCCGACTTCATTGCCGATGACCTGACCCCACTTACGACGGATGTGGTTCAATTTACTGACCTTTCAAGCGGGGCACCTACCTCCTGGTTATGGACATTCACCCCCTCAACAATTACTTATCAGGGTGGTACCACTTCTGCTTCGCAGAACCCGGAAGTAATGTTTGATGCAGCAGGTTTCTATACGGTTGAAATGACTGCAACCAATGCAATTGGTTCAAATACCGAGACAAAAGTTGATTACATTGAAGCAAGCCTTCCACCATCAGCTCCGGTAACAGACTTCGAGGCTGACAATACCGCTCCAGCTATAATGGAAACAGTATATTTTACTGATCTGTCGACCAATGACCCGACTTCCTGGTTATGGGCATTTACACCTTCAACGGTAACTTATATGAATGGCACAACATCTGCCACACAAAATCCGGAGGTGGCATTTAATATGGCGGGTTATTACACCGTTGAACTCACGGCAACCAACACTGCCGGCTCTGATAC
>DAOVZP010000240.1 GCA_030635045.1 Bacteroidota bacterium
GGCCAAGGAAGATAAAAATGATGATGTGCTGGTATTTGGCCGTGAGGGTTTATTGATAAAGGCGCGCACCGTAAACCAGCGAAAGATGGTTAAGAGCAGCGATAAGAACGACCTGGTCCTGGCCATCGGCCCCGCCGGAACCGGAAAAACATATACTGCAGTGGCACTGGCTGTCAGGGCCCTGAAAAATAAAGAAGTTAAAAGGATCATCCTCACCAGGCCTGCCGTTGAGGCCGGGGAAAATCTTGGCTTTCTGCCGGGTGACCTGAAAGACAAGCTCGATCCTTATTTGCAGCCCCTTTACGACGCACTGCGGGATATGCTCCCCACACAGAAACTATTATCCTACCTGGAAGACGGTACCATTGAGGTTGCACCGCTGGCATTTATGCGCGGACGCACACTTGACCATGCATTTGCTATTCTCGATGAGGCACAGAATACCACACCAAACCAGCTGAAGATGTTCCTTACCCGTATGGGGCGATCATCAAAATTTATTGTTACTGGCGATATTACACAGATCGACCTGCCCCCTAAACAGGAATCAGGCCTTATACATGCTGCCAGAATACTGAAAGAAACCAAAGGCATAGGTTTTATCTATCTTAACGAAAACGATATCATCCGCCATAAGCTTGTAATTAAGATCATTGCAGCCTATGGTAACCAAAAGAATAATGAATAAGCGGTTGAATTACTCTCTGTATTTTTGTATCTTTATCCGTTCACAAAATACCACAAACAAAACCATAATAACCAAACAAATTTGCCTTATGAAAAAAATCATTTATGTATTTATTATGCTGAGTTTTATTCTCTTCTCTTGCGGGGGAAGCTCAGAACAAACAACAGAAGACAATGATGAAGCTGTTACCACTGAACAAAGCGAGGATCTTGCCGATGAAGATGATGCGGCGATAATGAACTGCGACGAATTCCTTGACAATTACGATAAATGGACCGATGACTACCTGGAGGTCCTGGAAGCTTATACCAAGGATCCGACAAATATAGAAATCAGTCAGGAGTATATGGCACTGGCAGAGTCTTTGAGCACATGGTACTCAGATTGGACAGACTATGTTGCCTGTGCATCAAGTGAAAAGTATCAACAGCGCTTCGAAGAGATCTCCGACAAGGTAGATGATAAACTGACGGAACTGGGCCTGCAGGATTAAATGCATATAATCCCGTTATTCACCGGTATTATAAAAGCATATTAGACAATTGACAGAATTCGGTTATTTTTGCAGTTACTAAAAAACTGCAACCTATGAATACAATAACCCGAACTGATTTTACTTTCCCCGGACAAAAGAGTTTTTACAAGGGAAAGGTTCGTGACGTATATAACATCAATGATGAACTGATGGTGATGGTCGTTTCCGACCGTATCTCGGCTTTCGATGTAGTCCTCCCAAAAGGGATTCCATACAAAGGGCAGGTATTGAACCAGATCGCTGCCAAATTCCTGGATGCCACCGCCGACATAGTTCCTAACTGGAAGATAGCCGTGCCGGATCCTATGGTAACAGTGGGGCGGTATTGCAATCCCTTTCCGGTGGAGATGATCATTCGCGGGTACCTGACAGGTAGTTCATGGCGTACCTACAAAAAAGGGGCACAGGAAATCTGCGGTGTTCCCATAGCTGACGGAATGAAAGAACACCAGGCTTTTCCCGAACCGATAGTAACACCTACCACCAAGGCGAAGGAAGGAGCACACGATGAAGATATATCGGCCGCTGATATCATAAAACAGGGACTGGTATCTGAAAAAGACTATGTGCTGTTAGACAAGTACACCCGTGAACTTTTTCAAAGGGGCTCTGAAATTGCAGCACAGATGGGACTAATCCTTGTCGACACCAAGTATGAATTTGGCAAGGTCGGTGATCAGATTTATCTGATTGATGAAATTCACACCCCGGACTCATCGCGATATTTTTACCGTGAGGGTTATCAGGAGCGTCAGGATAATGGAGAGCAGCAAAAGCAGCTCAGCAAGGAATTCGTTCGTGAATGGCTTATGTCGAGAGGCTTCATGGGGCAGGAAGGCCAGAAGGTCCCGTTTATGACGGATGAATTTGTAAGTTCTGTATCAGAAAGATATATTGAGCTTTATGAAAATATTGCCGGTGAAGCTTTCGTCAGGGCAGATGTTTCAAACGTTCTGAAACGTGTCGAAGAAAATATAAACATCTTTCTTGCCGGTCAGGACAAATAAAAATATACAGGCATGATCCCTTTTTCCCCACCACGCATCGATCAAAAGATCATTGATGAAGTCAACGATGCCTTAAGGTCAGGCTGGATCACCACCGGTCCGCGTACCAAGAAATTTGAAAAAATGATCACCGCCTATTGTGGCCATGAATCCACACTTTGTGTGAACTCCGGTTCATCAGGACTGGAGTTGATGCTGCGCTGGTTTGGCGTCGGTGCCGGAGATGAGGTCATCGTACCTGCATATACTTACACAGCAACAGCAAATGTGGTTGTTCATTGCGGGGCCAGGCCCGTATTCGTTGATGCAGGCCCCGACTTCAACATGGATGTTGAAAAGCTCCGTGCGGCTATTACTCCTGCAACTAAGGTGATCATGCCCGTCGACCTGGCCGGGCTCCCATGCGATTATGATGAGATCAATGCATTGGTTGCCGATGAAAGCATTAAGGGAAAATTCTCCCCGAACAGCCCTGAGCAGAATAAGCTGGGGCGTATCCTGGTATTGTCAGATGCTGCTCATTCGATCGGCGCAAAATATAAAGGGAAGAAAACCGGGTCACTCACTGATGTGAGCGTATTCTCTTTTCATGCAGTAAAAAACCTTACCACCGCCGAAGGAGGTGCCATCTGCCTGAACCTGCCTGAACCTTTTGACAATGAAGATATTTATAAATATCTCTGCATAAAATCCTTACACGGCCAGACAAAAGATGCACTTGCCAAAAGCAAGGACGGCAACTGGCAATATGATGTAATTGAAGCCGGCTACAAATATAATATGACCGATATACAGGCGGCCATGGGCATTGTGGAGTTAGAGCGTTACGATGAGGATATGCTGGTAAAAAGAAAGCATATTTTTGACCTGTACAGCAAAGCTTTTGCCGAAAAAGACTGGGCTGTTATTCCCCCCTATGAAACGGCAGACAAAATCTCATCCTGCCATGTTTTTCTTCTGAGGATCAAGGGGATCGATGAAGCAGGGCGAAACATCATCATCAGCAAAGTGTATGAGAAGCAGGTGTCAGTAAATGTGCACTTTATACCATTGCCAATGCTTAGCTTCTATAAAAACAGCGGGTATAGCATAGATGATTATCCTGCCAGTTATGATAATTTCAGCCGGGTGATCTCATTACCCGTATATTATGATCTGGGGGATGATCAGGTCCAAACGGTTATACAGGCAGTAACAGAATCCGTTGAAGAAGTGCGGCCATGATAAAACGACTCTTCGATATCAGTATCTCTTTTCTGGCATTGGTAATACTGTTACCGGTATTGATTATCATCTCAATATGGGTGCTCCTCGACTCAAAAGGCGGGGTATTTTACAGGCAGTCCAGGGTTGGCAAAAACAATCGTGATTTTACTTTACTGAAATTTCGCACAATGCATCCCGGGGCAGATACGAAGGGCCTGCTAACGGTAGGAGAACGCGATCCCAGGATCACCGGGGCAGGATATTCTCTCAGGAGAACAAAACTCGATGAACTGCCCCAGCTGATCAATATCCTGGCAGGCGATATGAGTCTGGTGGGGCCAAGGCCTGAAGTAAGAAAATATGTTGACCTCTATACAGATGAGCAATTAAAAGTGCTGGATATCAGGCCCGGCCTTACTGATAACGCATCCCTGGTATATATTGATGAAAGTGAGATCCTCGCCAAAAGCGAAGATCCGGAGAAAACCTACATAGAAACGATCCTGCCTGCCAAGCTGGAACTGAACCTTCAATATATCCGCGAACGATCTATGGGGA
>DAOVZP010000203.1 GCA_030635045.1 Bacteroidota bacterium
ATTGATTGTGTCTTTCAATGTATTTTAATAGAAGTATCTCCTGAAATCCTCAACCACGGCATTATGCTCAAGGGCCTTGTAATGGAGGTTGTTATTAAGGAATGATTTAAAATTTACTGATTTCTGATTTATGTAGGAAGTATAATTGTCTAACTCGGGAGCAACATATACCTTATCCAATTGAGCAATAAACAAAGCCCCGTTACCCTCAATAACACCGGAGTTTTCACCTTCATTACAAGCAAACAATTTTCCAAGCACATCATGCTCGGTGCCGTAACCGGGGATATTTCGTGAAGCGAATGTGATACTGTTGATGGTATCTACCTTTGTATTAAATGTTTGTGCAATAACGTAAATGTCATCCGTTCCAAGCTCACTGATCATTTCTGTAAGGTATTCAGCCTTCCTGTCATTAACCATATTTACCTCAAGGCGATCCTTCATTGTTTCATAAGGGATTGTGCCTGTTTCCCTGCCAGCGGTATATGCCACAACGAGAAACTTTCCGCCGATATCAAACAAAGGAGAAACATCACCAACCTCTTTATCGTCCCAGAAGACCCAGCGGATCACCTGGCGTGTATTTTCCAGGGAAGGCAGGCCCAGCTGCATTTCCTGAATATACTTAGACTCTCTTTTTTCCAGACCCTCATCAATAACAGCCTGGTTAAATTTTTCAAGTGTATTATTCTCTCCGGCAAAACGCGATGCCATAGCGTAGTAGCGGTCAAAAGTTTCCGAGCTATATTCTATCGGAACTTCGATTTGGGCTACCCTTACTCTTTCTTCAGCCTCTGTAAGGCCTGTAATATGAATGATGTGGTACCCAAAAGGAGTTTCAACCATCACCACCTCTCCTTCCTTACCGTTAATGGCTGCTTTATTGAAAGCATAAACCATTTCACCATCTTTAAACCACCCGATATTTCCATTATTATTAACTACAGATGCGTCGTCAGACATAGCTGTGGCAATTTCCGGAAGTTTAGAAACATCACGCCTTAAAACCCTATATATACTGTCGGCAAGCAGTGTTGCATTTTCTTTGGTACGGGTATTATTGGGATCTACCCTGAAAGCCCCTTCATAGGATATAAGCACATGTTCGGCACTTGCTGAGTCCGGACGGACCTGCCTGTCAACCAGCCTGGCCATATACCATGCAGGTCCATCTTTATAAGGCCCGTCGGTGTAGGTGCCGATTTCTTCAGTGAACATAAGGGAATCGATATATACTGAAAGTTCACCTCTTGCATACCAGCTGCTATCGTAGTGATTACCCGGTATGTTATTAACATATTCAGTTGGATTGCTGCTTGTTACCCACTCATCAAAGATTTCCGTAGCCTCTTCTTTAATACTAAGCAGGTCTTCTTCAGAGGGAAGGATGTTGAAAATAACAAATTCAATATCCCTTGACTTAACTTCATTGGCCTGATGCTTGATCTCTTCGTAAAATTCCTTGTATTGATCATCTGTCGACTCTGCCACAAGGCTATCGGCAATATCAGCATACTTTAAACCGGCATACCTGAATCCAATAATATCTGAATTATTCTTGTATTCTATTTCGGCAAATGCTTTCGGGAAATAAAAACCCTTACTTATTAAAGCCCGGTACTTGCTGTTCAGGCGGTCGTTATAAATAAATTCTTTAAAGCTTTCCCATTGTGCTCTGTCACCGGGTGTAAGCCTGTCGATATTTTGCATATACTGAACCACCAGATTGGGGTCGTATAAACCGTTTTCGTTTACAAAATACTGTCTGATGAGCCTGTGGGGGTTGTTTCCCCTGAGAAGATCGATCATTTCATCCGGAGAGATGGTAAGCCCAAGCTTATCATATTCTTCCTGCATGATGACTTCAGTGAGCCGTTGTGTCCAGGTTTGATCTTTAATGTTAAAGATCTCTTCGGCTGTGAGATCAGGCTTTTGCTGGTTAAGCTTAGTCAGCTCCACATTTCTGAGGGTCGAGCTTTCAAATTCAATAAGGGATATTGACTGCCCGTTTATGATCCCGACTTCACGTTTTGACCCCGGGCCACTTGAATATCCAAGAACATTTTTGGCCCAATCGATAAGGTTTGGCCCTACCAAAAAAGCAACAAGTGAAATCCCAACTAATATTACAGCGATTGCTGAATGTCTTCTAATATATCCTATTACTGCCATTTCCTAGTATTTTTAAGAATTTGCAAAGGTAAAATTATATTTTAATTTGTGAACAAAATCAAGTGATTTTTAAACGCACCTGTTCAATACGGTTTTCGCTGGCTTGCAGGATGGTAAAAGAGAATTTGCCAACGGAAATCTCTTCCCGGAGATCCGGGATGCTTTCATGCGTATTGATTATAAACCCCGCAATTGTCTCATAATCATCTGATTGAGGGAGCCCTAGATCATATTTTTCATTCAGGTAATCAACTTCTAACCGGCCCGACAAAACAAACTCATTGTCAGAAACTTGCTTTTCAATAAACCCATCATCATCATACTCATCTTCAATTTCACCAAATATTTCTTCAATGATATCTTCCATAGTTACGATACCGGCTGTCCCGCCGAACTCATCAACAACAATTGCAATACTTTTATGCTGCTTAATAAACATGGACAGCACATCATTTGCAAGCATGGTTTCAGGTACATAAATCATCGAACGTGTTATGGACTTTATGTCTTTGGGGCTTTTGAAAAGATCTGACGAATGTATGTATCCTATGATATTATCAATAGATTCATGATATATTAAAATCTTGGAAAACCCGGTTTCAATAAAAGCCCTACTAAGGTTGTCGAGCGATTCATTATCATCTAAGGCAGATATTTCCGGCCTGGGAACCATACAGGCCCGCAGCTTAACATTTGTAAAATCCAGGGCATTCTGAACCATTTGAATTTCCTGGGTCATATCATCATCTTTTGAGTTTTCCCCCTTAAAGTTCTTAATATAATCGTTAAGGTCTATAGGGGTAAAAACATACCTCTGATCAAGTGAGCTGATATTAAATATCACCCTCAGCAACCATCCGGCAAATCCTGTGAAAATATAAATGACAGGAAAAAACAGGTAATAGAATAAAAACACCGGGACAGAGAAAAAATTCAAGATCGCATTGGGGTTTTGCCTGAACAGAACCTTGGGGAGAAATTCAGCCGTAAACAGAATTATAAGTGTTGCAATAAGAGTTTGAATGATCAGGGTGAAAATTTCTGAAGCAAAATAATCGGGCAACATGCCCATAATAACCGGCTCAAGTAAATCAGCCATTGCAATACCATAAATAACCAATGCAATATTATTTCCAAGCAGGAGGGCTCCGATGAAGCGGGAAGGGTGCTTGTTGAACCCCGACAATATCTTTCCGGATAACAGGCCCTTGCTTTTATCAAGTTCTATTTTAAGGTTGTTTGAGCTGACAAAGGCAATCTCCATTCCGGAAAAAAATGCCGAAAAAATTAAGGTTACCAGAATGATCAATGTATTGTCCATCAGGCCGGGTTCATTTTATTCGTCATCGTCTTTTACTTCGATCTCACCCGACGGGTGTAAAATCCTGCGTTGTGAAAAATCCTGTTTTGCAATAAGGGTATCTCCATACAAAACGCCATCTTCAGAAGTAATCTTCACAAATTTATTTGAATAAATAATCTCCTTTTTTTCATCCCAAATAAGTTCTTCAGTATCAAGGCGCTCTCCGGTTTCATAATTTGTTACCACAACATTCTTATATGCCTCCATAATTCTTTTTTTCTTGTAATGAACACCATAATTAGCTGTAATTGTTGTTGTTACATTTAAAAGAGAATCATAAAATTCAACCATAAAACCTTCAGGAAAAACCATATGCGGATCATCGCCTTCATGGGCATGCATTACCGGCCCGGTAAGCCTGACCTGTACCACTGCCGAATCGCTGAAAGTAAAATCAATATTACGGGCGCTAATGCCGGGGAGCGTATCATTGAAGTCCATAGCAGCAACTTCTTTCAAATCGTTTTTACATGCAAAAAGCAATGTTATTATGAAGAACATAACAATGCTTTGCAATAGGTAGTACTTTTTGAATTCCTTAAGAGGGTGCTTCAATTCAGGTCAAAATTTGTTAATTCTTTGCAGCCCTGACAGTAGTTTTTTCGTTAATCCAGCATTCTACAATATATTCATCCCCCTCATTAAGATTATGAAAGAAGATATCTTCCTTTGGTGGAAAATATATTGAATATGACCGGATCCTGTCATTGGCGATATCTGCGACTTCAGGGTCAACCCTTTTTGCTTTCATGTATTTATCCACCGCAACCCAGTAAATAGCTTTTTTCTCAATTTCATTACCACCGCAACTTTTAGTGCTGGCAGCGTACATGTCTCCGATCATAATATATGGATTCCCGTTGTCAGGACGTTCGTTTGCACTTTTAAGGGCATATGTTCTGGCCGAACTGTAATTTTTCAGGTTTCTGTAACACTCTGCAATGTACAGAAAGCAATCAGCCCTGGTTTCGCTATCATC
>DAOVZP010000056.1 GCA_030635045.1 Bacteroidota bacterium
ATATAGCTTAAAGGGAAGGTTGAATGCCAGTCCAAGGAAGAAACTTATCAGTAGCAGACGGAACCATAATCCTGTCACATTGCTGAAGTGGCTGGTCATCCGGTCGTCCTCATTCTCCCTGGGTGGCTCCGGTGTGACCACTTCCTCCGGTGGCGTGCTGCTTATAACAAATGTTAAAGAATCCCCTCCAATAGTAAAGGTGGTATCCGGGATAAGATTATTGGCTGAATTACTGTCGGTGTCCCTATACGCCATCGCAATGGTATCCGCTGAGAAATAGAGGCTGTCGGGAAGGTTAAAGCTGTAATCGCCGGTCCGGTATTTCTGCAGGTCCGGTGCATGCTTGATCAGCAGGATGCCGGTAATGGGAGAGATCAGAAATAAAAAAAACAGCGTGGAGATCGCATATATCCTGAAACCGTAATATGCCGGCACCGGTCTGTATTTCTTCTTTGCCATACTGAATAATCCGTTCTTTATTATGTAAAGGTAGGATATGTTCGGGAAATAAAAAAGCCCCGGGTAACCAGGGGGCTTTCAGAAAGTATCATGAAAATTTATTCTACCGCATGTATGATCTCCATCCCTCTTAAAATGGCCTTTTCATTATCGGGTATCATATGGTGATAGCGTTCGGGCAATGACTTCTTAAGGCCTTTGATCACATTATCAAGTTCCACCACGGGGTTCACCTTCAGGTATCCTCCCAGCACGATCATGTTGAAGACCTTGGTTAAACCCATGCTGGCTGCCTCATCAGCGGCATCGATGCGAAAGATCCTGATATCCTTTCTTTCGGGGTGATGGCTGATGCCATTCCCATCATAAATGAGCATACCACCTGGTTTTACAGATTTCTCAAATTTATCCATTGACTGCTGGTTGAGGATGATGGCAGTATCATATTCCGTGAGTATGGGTGAGCTGATGCGTTCATCGCTGAGGATCACAGTCACATTTGCCGTGCCGCCACGCATTTCAGGTCCATATGAAGGCATCCAGCTTACTTCCTGGTCCTGCATGATGCCTGAATAAGCAAGGATCTTACCCATGGAGAGTACACCCTGTCCGCCAAAACCTGCTATAATGATTTCTTCTGTCATGAGATTCAGTTTTACTTATTTACGATTTCACCATCCACCTTGATATCGCCGAGTGGAAAATAGGGGAACATATTTTCTTCCATCCACTTATTGGAATGCACGGGTGTCATTTTCCATCCGGAATTACAGTTGGAGACGATCTCAACAAAGTTCAGGCCTTCCTTGTACTTCAGCTGGTTTTCAAAAGCCTTTCTGATGGCTCGTTTTGCTTTTCTGACATTGCCGGGTGTGTGCACTGCTTGCCTTGTCACAGACCTGACACCGGGTAATTCGGCCACCAGTTCGGTGATCTTCAGTGGGTTTCCCATAATGTGTACATCACGGCCATAAGGCGATGTGGAAGATTTCATCCCCGGCAGGGTAGTGGGGGCCATCTGCCCGCCGGTCATACCATAAATACCATTGTTTACGAAGATGATCACAATATTTTCACCCCGGTTGCAGGCATGGATGGTTTCTGCTGTTCCGATTGCGGCAAGGTCGCCATCACCCTGGTAAGTGAATACAACCTTATGGGGCCAGCAACGCTTGATGCCGGTTGCAAGTGCAGGGGCACGGCCATGTGCTGCCTGCTGCATGTCAACGTTCATAAACTCATAGGCAAGGACTGAACATCCTACCGGGGCAATCCCAATAGTATCCTTCCAAACGCCCAGTTCCTCAAGGACTTCCATCGTAATACGGTGTGCGGTACCATGGCCGCAACCCGGACAATAGCTGAGGATGTTATCGGTCATCAGAGGGGTCTTTTTATAGACCAGGTTCTCTACGTTGATTATATCTGACAAAACTTCTTCTTTCATGCTTTAGCCTCCTATAATTTTATCTTCAAGTGCCTGAAGCGCTTCAGCCGGTGAATGGATGATGCCACCCATGCGGCCAAAATGTTCTACTTTAATATCGCATCCTACCGAGAGGCGGATGTCTTCTACCATCTGTCCGGCACTTAATTCCAGCGACAGTATGCCTTTCACCTGTTTTGCGAGCCTGTGAATGGCTTCGGCAGGGAAAGGATATAGTGTGATCGGCCTCAGCAGGCCTGCCTTGATGCCTTTCTCGCGTCCGAGCTTGATGGCTTTCTGTGCTATACGTGCACTGGAGCCATAAGCTACAAAGAGGTAATCGGCATCATCGCACATGAACTCTTCAAATTCTATCTCATTCTCATGTATCTCTTTGTATTTCTTCTGCAGATGGATGTTATGCTGTTCCTGCCTGCCGGAATCCAGATCGAGTGAAGTAATGATATTCCGCTCACGGCTGCCGGGCTTACCTGTGGTGGCCCATGGCCATTTTTCTATGATCTCCTCATCGGTCCACCTGGGAGTATGTTCAGGCATGATAACCTTTTCCATCATCTGCCCGATCAGCCCGTCGCTGAGGATCATCACAGGGGTACGGTATTTAAACGCCAGGTCGAAGCCTTTGGTGACAAAGTCGGCCATTTCCTGCACAGATGCCGGAGCCAGTACGATCATATGGTAATCGCCGTGCCCACCACCTTTTACGGCCTGGAAGTAGTCGGCCTGTGATGGCTGTATGGTACCCAGTCCGGGGCCACCCCTGACTACATTTACTATTACGCAGGGCAGTTCTGCTCCTGCCATATATGAGATCCCTTCCTGTTTCAGGCTGATGCCCGGGCTGGAGGATGAGGTCATCGCCTTTTTGCCTGTTCCGGCAGCCCCGTAAACCATGTTGATGGCTGCCACTTCGCTTTCTGCCTGAAGTACTACCATCCCGGTGGTTTCATAGGGTTTCTCTGCCATAAGGTATTCAATCACCTCCGACTGCGGGGTGATGGGGTACCCGAAATAGGCATCCACGCCGGCACGGATAGCAGCTTCCGCTATCGCCTCATTGCCCTTCATTAGCTTTAATTCGCCCATTCTATATAGTATTTTGACTGAATTATTGTTCTATTCTTTTGCGGTAAACCGTGATGACGCCATCAGGGCACACAACGGCACAGTTGGCACATCCGACGCAAGACTCCGGATTGACCATATAGGAATACTTATAACCTTTGATATTCACCTCACTGGACATGCCGATCACATCATGCGGGCATGCGCCAATACAAACTTCGCAACCCTTGCACCGGTCTATGTCGACAACAATTGCTCCCTTGAATTTTGCCATTTTATCGTTTATTAGTTTAGATAATTCTGCTGATAAAAAAGTGCTACGAATGTACAATTTTTAGCTAAACCGATAGGGTAGGATACCCTAATTTAGAATCCAATGAAAGTAATTTATAATGGATATGGATTAATGGGGCGGGGGACGGGGGACAAGGGACGGGGGACAAGGTGCAAGGTGCAGGGTGCAGGGGACAGGGTGCAGGGGACGGGGGACAAGGTACAAGGTGCAGGGTGCAGGGGAAAAAGAATTTCGGATTTCGGATATCGGATATCGAATCTCGAATATCCTTCCTCATTCTTATTCTTATTCATATTCTTATTCCTTGTTCTTTATTCTCTATTCTATCAGATGGTCTTGATGAAACTTCGTCAGCCGATATTCCAGATCAGGGAATTGATCTCTCTTCACCAGGCTAACACATGCGCGTATTCCTTCGAGGCGCTTGCTGCCGGTAATGGCGAGGCTGATGGCACTGATGCCGTAATAGATGAGTTCGTTGAGCAGGTCTTCACCGGAAAAGCCCGGATAAGCAAATGTGAAGTAAAAGCCGTCGGCAATGGGTACATCCTCATCTTTATCATAAACGATATGAAAACCATTGTCGAGAAAGAACTTTTTCATGATGGCAGCCTTTTCTCCATATTCCTTAACGACCTCAATGAAGTTGTATTCACCGTCGTTCACGGCTTTCAGGATAGCAGCAAGCCCATATTGCGGAGTGTGTGCAGTACCGGAGCTCAGCGCATACAATGAGCCAAAAACCATAGAGTAACCGAATTGGTCGTAAGTATAAAAGCGCTTCAGGTCGGGGAACCTGCGATTGTAAAGCTTATCAGAGATCACCATCATGCCGATACGCTGGCCTGCATAGCTGAAGACCTTGGAACTTGAAATAAACAGTATGTAATTATCTGTATACTGTGAAACGGATGGCTGATATGGAGGCTCACCCGGTTTGGAATAATCCTTCCTGAAGTCCATGGCAAAATAGGCCAGGTCTTCCATTACGATCACATCATATTTTGTTGCCAGGTCGGCAATGATCCGCAGTTCTTTTTCGGTGAAGCAAATCCATGAAGGGTTATTCGGATTGCTGTACAGGATGCTTGAGATATTTCCTTTCGAAAGGAATGACTCGAGCTTGTCACGAAGCTTTTCGCCCCTGTAATCATAAACATCGAATGTTTCGTATTTGATCCCAAGCACACGGTGTTGCAGCTTGTGAACCGGAAAGCCCGGATCGATGAAAAGTGTCGTATCTTTCTTCTCATTCATCCTGTTCACGGTCATGAATGAAGCAAAGCCTCCCTGCATAGAGCCTACTGTCGGGATACATCCATCAGGGCTTACATCAATATTCAGGAATAACTTTACAAAACGGGAAATTTCTTTTTTTAAGGGGGCGATGCCGAAGATATCAGGATAAATGGCAGCAACACCGCTGTCGAGGGCCTTTTTTTCCGCTTCGATACCTATTTGTGCAGGTGGGAGCCCGGGAATCCCCATCTCCATGCGGATATATTTTTTCCCTGTAGCCTCTTCGATCTGGTCAACAAGCTTTTTAATATCCCTGATGGATGCCTTGCCAACACTTTCTATCGGGCTTTCATTAATTTTTTGAGTTACTATGTCGTAGTTAATAGGAGTTTCTTTCATATTTATCCGGGTTAGGGAACCCAAATATAAAAATTATTCTTAAAAGAAGTAGAAGGCAGCTGCGAGACAGCGTAAATTAGCTGTTTCCTTACTGTTCAAAACAATCCCATTCACGTCAGCTTTTCCGTATGCGGCGGCAGTATATTCCAGTTCGAGTCCAAGCATAAATCTGCCGGAATACCATTCTACGCGAGGTGAAATCCTGTATAGATAAGCAATATCCTGCCCCATACCATAATATACTCCCGCAACCGGGCCATTATAACCGAGGTTGGCAGCGTAGCCTGTGAGCATCCCGAATTTAATGCTCTTTCCTTTGGTAGAGATATCGGCCCATACTGATATTTGCGATGCCGGAGAATATGTGATCTGATGAGATGATGAATCGATATCTTTTTCAATATATCCTCCCAGCATGATAAATTCAGTGAGGTTTTGTCCCCACACGACCTGGGTTTTTATGAGCAGCGCCGGGCAATCGAACTTTGCAAAAGCCGTGAAAGCCCATGATGCGACTTTTTCATTGGTTTTATATTCCCCTGCCGGGGGAAAATCCACTGACAGGCGTGGTTGTATCATTTTATAGTCAATCCCGGCACCGATCAAAAGCTTTCCCGGATTCAGCTGTAGTTGCAGGTCGAGGTTAGGGAGAACGGCATTCCTGAGGTATTTAGGGGATCGCCCGTCAGGCCCGAAACTGGAATAGTCCCTCTGGGATGCTGCAACGGCAATGATCCTGAGATTGCCGGTTTTATAGGTAAAGCGAATTTGGTTGTGCCTGGCAAAAGGATGAAAGGGTGCTCCCAGGTTCAACCCCAGGGTTTTTGGCCTAACCTCAGGAACATAAAGCGGATGCCAGTATTGCCCTATCATCAGGTCGAAATGTTTCCAGCTGAGCTGCACCCATGCTTCCCTCAATCTTAAGCCGTTATTATCGACATTTGAAGATCCTGTAAAATCTGTTTCGAGCACACCCATGGTCCGGGCGCCCAATGCATCCGGCCCTGTGATGGTCCCTCGCAGGCGGGTGGTCATGGCAGCCTGGTTGAATTGGGCTTTCGCATTGATATCATTTCCTTCGGGGTCGTAATCAGCATTTTTAGGAAACAGGCTGACCATCCCGGCCCGGGCTTCGACGATCTGGCGGGTATCGAAAAATGCCTGTGCATTTACAAAGCCGTTAAAGCGTATGCCCCATTCAGATTGCTTATCCTGGGCACTTAGCTGCATGCCGCAAAGCAAGAGGAGGATGAGGAGATATGCCGGATTCTTTCTAAGCACTTTGTTCTCTTTTTTCAATGATGAGGCTGACAATGGGATTTATTGCCAGGGAAGTGATCATACCAATGGTTCCTGCTGAAGGGGAGGGCATCCCCATGGCGTAGAGCACCAGGCAGGTTCCAAGTCCGATTACCCCGGAGCTGATGGCTCCGGCCTTCCCGGCTCTCTTCCATAAGATCCCCCAGATGAAGGGGCCGAGAAAGAAAGACCCCAGCGCACCCCATGAGATCCCGAGGATGGATACGATGGTGTCGAGGTCCATCCAGGCAAGCATTACCGAAAGGAACACGAAAAATGCACTGCCGAGGCGCATCAGGCGTGTAAGTTTCCTGTCGGATGCATTTTTGTTGACAAAGCCGTGATAGAAATCCTTTATGAGTGATGAGCTGGATATAAGCACCAGTGCAGCCAGTGTCGACATAGAGGCTGACAGGATCAGCAGCAGGATGATCACCGACAGTGATTCAGGGATCACTTTGGCCAAAAGTTCCGGCATCAGGCGATCATAAATTGGCACACCGGCATTAAATACGTGTGCAAATTCCGGGTCGCCCGGAGATAAAAATATTCTTGTTGTGGAGCCGATGTAATATGCTACCCCACCCACAAGCAAGGCAAAGAAAGTGGATGCTATCATCCCTATCCTGATCGATCTCCTGTCGCGGATGGCATAAAATTTTTGTACCAGCTGTGGCATGGCAAAGGGAGCGACACTGGTGAGGAAGATCAGTGAGAAAAGAGGCCAGAATCCCGGCGGGCCTACTGCTGCAGTTAGCTTAGGCTCAATGGCTTTCAAGGTATTTGTGATCATAGCCATCCCGCCACCTTCGTGAACCGTGGAGAAGTACAGTATGATCACCCCGATGGTCATGATGATGCCAAAGATCATATCAATCATAGCCATGGATTTATATCCGCCCAGCACGATATATGATGCAGTAAAAATGCCGATAAAACTCAGTGCATGCCAGTATTCAAGGTTGAAGTTGGAGGTGAACATATATGAGAGCCCCATAAAAACTGCTGCAGAATATGGGATCATGAAGATAAAGATGACAATGGCTCCGGATAATTTCAAAAACGGGCTGTTGTATCGCTTTTCAAGGTACTCGCACATGGTGCTGACCTTGAATTTAATGGATATCTGCTTGATCTTCCAGCCAAATACACCCCATACGACCAGCACCCCGACAAGGGCATTGAAGAGGGCGATCCAGAGCCCTGAATACCCAAAGTTCCAGCCTATCTTTCCGGCGAAGCCAATAAAGAGCACAGCACTGAAATATGCTGTTCCATATGAAAAGGCAGTCATCCAGGGCCCGACCTTGCCACCACCGAGGAAGAAATCGTTAAATGAGTGTGTCTTTCTCATTCCGATAACACCAATCGTGATGATCATGGCCGCATATAAGGCGATAACAATTAGTTTGATGATCATAAGACCTTATGATTTTTTAATGTTGATTCTTGCATCCACTACCATGATCTTATCTTCATTTCCGATCAAAGGGTTGAGGTCAATTTCAAAGATCTCCGGTGCTGTGATGAGTAAGGCTGATAAGCGTGTAAGAATTCCGGCAAAGATATTTTCATCAATGCCTTGCTGTCCGCGAATACCCTTCAGTATCTCATATCCCTGCAGTCTCCCGATCATCTCAATTGCTTCCTCTTGGGTGATTGGACAGAGCCCGGCTTGTACATACTTTAATACTTCAACAAAGATCCCGCCAAGGCCACAAAGGATTATGTGGCCAAATTTGTCCTCTCGCTTGGCGCCGGCAAAGAGCTCGACGCCACTAAACATGGGCTGGATCAAAACAGCAGTGGTATCCGGGATCTTCATGATCGTTTTGAATGCCTCCCTGACTTCTGCATCGTTTTTAATATCCAGCATGACACCACCCACATCGGACTTGTGAACCGGGCCTACAGCTTTTTTCA
>DAOVZP010000063.1 GCA_030635045.1 Bacteroidota bacterium
CCCTGCCACCCCATAAATAATTATACTCTATGCCGAAATAAATATTCTTATTTGTTTTAAAGCCAACCCCGGCCCCCAGGGTTGATGAAGGGCCAAACATTTCTGAGATGTCACCGCCAAGCAGATGAAAACCATAGGCAGCATATACTACTGGGGTGTGTATGACAGAATCCCTGACATGCACCTGCCCGGAAGCAAAGATTGCCGGCATTAAAAAGGCAAATATCAGGAGTAAGCGTAATAATTTTCTCATGGTCCAACAAAATAACGAAAAAAAGGGCAGACTGGTATGCAAATGGAGCCAGTTAATTGAAAATTGATTCGCTTTGAAAATACTGAAAGTGTTAGGTGAACTCATTACTCTAACCTCATAGCCCTTCACTACCAATCATAACTAATCATTAATCATTTGGACCTCATCACTCAGAATCCCTGCACCCCGTCCCCTGCACCCTGTACCCTGTACCCATCACCCAACACCCAACACCTAAAACCTAATGCCTAATTTATAATAAATCTACCGTATTCAGCGTAATAATATATATAATTTTGCAGCCGCATTAGATAAAGTAAAGTATAACGATAAACATCAGCAAGAATGAAAAAGATTCAAATGGTCGACCTGCGAAGCCAGTATCTCAAGATAAAAGACGAGATCGATGCAGGTATTCAGGAAGTAGTTGATTCATGTGCATTTGTGAACGGACCGGCCGTAAAGGGTTTCCAGGCTGACCTGGAAGACTACCTGGGCGTGAAGCATGTGATCCCCTGCGCAAATGGCACCGATGCCCTACAGGTTTCTATGATGGCCCTGGGGCTGAAACCGGGAGATGAGGTTATCACCACATCTTTCACCTTTATTGCCACGGCAGAAGTTATTGCACTGCTAGGGCTCACACCTGTTCTTGTCGATGTGGAACCCGATACTTTCAACATTGATCCGGTGGCAGTCGAAAAAGCCATCACCCCGAAAACAAAAGCCATCGTCCCTGTTCACCTTTTCGGACAATGTGCAGATATGGAAGCCTTGCAGAAGATCGCCGATAAACATAAATTATTTATAATCGAAGACGCCTGCCAGGCGATAGGTGCAGATTACATTTTTAATGACGGAAGCAAGAAGAAGGCCGGCACCATTGGTGAGATCGGTTGTACATCTTTTTTCCCTTCTAAAAACCTGGGTTGCTATGGCGACGGCGGCGCCATCTTTACCAACGACGACAAACTCGCTGATGAGATGCGCTCGGTGGTGAACCATGGAATGAAAGTACGCTATTACCACGATATTATTGGAGTTAACTCAAGACTTGACAGCATCCAGGCAGCAATTTTGAAAGTGAAGCTGCAGCACCTCGACGAGTATGCATATGAAAGAAGAAGGGCTGCTGATCATTACGATAAAGCATTTAAAGATTACCCACAGTTGAAAACACCTGTAAGGTGGGATAAGACCACCCATGTGTTCCATCAGTATACACTGGTGACTGAAGGCATCGACAGGGCTGCCCTGCAACAGCATCTGATGAGCAAGGATGTACCTGCCATGATTTACTATCCGGTACCCCTGCACATGCAAAAAGCTTACCTCGATCCGAGGTACAAAGAAGGCGATTTTCCGGTAACAGAAATGCTATCAGAAAAGGTTATCTCCCTGCCCATGAGCACTGAGCTGGATGACGAACAGCTGGAGCACATTACTTCATCGGTGATTGAATTCCTTGAAAAATAACCCAACACTCAACACCTAACACCCAACAACCTGTCCTGAGCGAAGTCGAAGGGCCTAACACCTTATTTTCGTATCTTGCAAAAAAATTAACCGATGAAAATATTGGTCACCGGCGGCACCGGATATATCGGCTCCCATACTGTTGTTGAACTTCAGCAGGCGGGTTTTGAAGTGATCATTGCCGATAACCTTATTAACTCCGAAGCAAGCGTTGTTAATGCCATAGGAAAGATCACCGGCATTATTCCTGTATTTGAGAAGGTGGATCTGGCCGATCCGGGGCAAGCTGACAGTGTTTTTCAAAAGCACACCGACATTAAGGCTGTAATTCATTTTGCCGCCCTTAAAGCAGTCGGTGATTCTGTGGAGCGTCCGCTTGAATACTACCGCAATAATATCTTCAGCCTGATCAACTTATTGTCATCAATGAGCAGGCATGGAGTGAAACATATTGTTTTTTCTTCATCCTGTACTGTTTATGGCCAGCCCGACACCCTGCCGGTAAAAGAAAGCACTGCACGCAAGGATGCTGAGTCACCATATGGGAATACAAAAAAGATCGCAGAGGATATCCTTGAAGATGAAGTTCGGGCAGGATCGCTGCGATGTATCGCCCTGCGATATTTCAACCCAATTGGCGCCCATCCCACAGCTATGATCGGGGAGCTTCCGCTCGGCGTACCTGACAACCTGGTTCCGTATATCACACAGACTGCCATTGGCATACGTGAGAAATTAATGATATTCGGAAACGATTACGAAACTAAAGACGGCACACCCATCAGGGATTATATCCATGTGGTTGACCTGGCACAGGCCCATGTAGTGGCATTAAAACGGATGATGGAGGACAAACAAATATCCCCATGGGAGATCTTTAACCTCGGCACCGGAAATGGCTTTAGCGTTTTAGAGGTGATCAACTCCTTTGAAAAGGTATCGGACATGAAATTAAACTATGCTTTCACCGACAGGCGGCAAGGTGACATTGAGAAAGTGTGGGCAGACACTGAATATGCCAACCAGGAGCTGGGCTGGAAGGCCATAAGGGGCCTGGATGAGATGATGCAATCAGCCTGGGATTGGGAGCTTGCCCTTAACGATAGAAATAATAAAAATTAACATATGAAAACATTGCTCATCACCGGAGGTGCCGGATTTATTGGTTCTCACCTCGTGCGATTCATGGTAAACAAGTACCCTGAATACAGAATCATCAACCTTGATAAACTTACCTATGCCGGTAACCTTGAAAACCTCAGGGATGTGGAGGGAAAAGAAAACTACCTTTTCGTAAAAACCGATATCAATGATGCTGATGCGGTGCAAAAGGTATTTGATGAATTTGATATCAGCGGTGTAATTCACCTGGCCGCCGAATCACATGTCGACAGGTCCATTACAAACCCCACGGAATTCATCTATACCAATATTGTGGGCACTATCAACCTGCTTAATGCGGCTCGCCATCAATGGAAAGATAAGCCGGAGAAGCATCTTTTCTATCACGTATCAACCGATGAAGTTTATGGATCGCTGGGCGATACCGGTTTGTTCACCGAAACCACTGCATATGATCCCCGCAGTCCGTATTCAGCCTCCAAAGCAAGCTCCGACCACCTGGTCAGGGCATACTTTCACACCTTTAAGCTTCCGGTAGTGATCTCTAATTGTTCCAATAACTATGGTGGCTACCAGTTCCCTGAAAAACTCCTCCCCCTCATGATCCACAACATCAGCAATAACAAGCCTCTGCCTGTATATGGAAAGGGGCTGAACATAAGGGACTGGCTGTACGTTGAAGACCATGCCTCTGCCATTGACCTGATCTTTCATAAAGGTACATTGGGAGAAACATACAATATTGGCGGAAATAATGAGTGGAAAAACATCGATCTTGTTAATTTGCTATGCAGGATCATGGATGAAAAACTTGGCCGCCCGGAGGGCACATCCGAAAAACTTATCACTTTCGTGACCGACCGTGCCGGCCACGACCTCCGCTATGCCATCGACTCTTCCAAATTGCAAAACGAACTTGGCTGGGAACCCTCACTGCAATTCAACGAAGGCCTGGAAAAAACCGTCGAATGGTACCTGGCCAATGAAGAGTGGCTCAATAATGTCACCTCAGGTGATTATCAGAAATATTATGATAACATGTATAGGAACAGGTAGGGAAATCAGATAGCAGAAATCAGAATTCGAATTTAGTTTAGCTGTTTACTCGGGCATTACGGCGCTGGAAGTAATGATGTCGCGCTTCACTTTTTTTATTAGTCCCTGAAGTACGGCACCCGGACCAACCTCTATGACTTCAGTCATCCCGTCGGCGATCATATTCCTTGATATCTGTGTCCATCTGACCGGTGATGTCAGCTGTGCGACCAGGTTTTTTTTGATGATCTCAGTATCGGTAACCGATTGACCGGTTACATTCTGGTATATGGGGCAGATCCCCTTATTGAACTTCGTCTCATTGATGGCTGCAGCCAGTTCCATCCCTGCCGGCTCCATAAACGGTGAATGAAAAGCGCCACCAACTTTGAGTGGGATCACCCTTCTGGCACCGGCTTCTTCAAAAAGCTTACATGCTTTCTCAACACCGGGAACACTGCCGGAGATCACCAGTTGTCCCGGGCTGTTATAATTGGCCGACACAACAATCTCTTCAATATTCTTGAGGATGTTCTCTACATCTTCATCTTCCATCCCAAGCACAGCAGCCATGGTAGATGGCTCTATTTCACAAGCCTTCTGCATAGCCATGGCCCTCTTTGAAACAAGGCGAAGTCCATCTTCAAAAGAAAGAGACTTATTGGCAACAAGGGCAGAAAATTCACCCAGGGAATGACCGGCAACCATATCAGGCTGGAAATCGTCGCCCAGTACCCTGGACAAGATCACTGAATGGAGGAAAATAGCCGGCTGTGTGACTTTCGTCTGCCTGAGGTCTTCGTCCGTTCCATCAAACATCAATTCCGTAATCTTGAACTTCAGAATAGTATTTGCTTTTTCAAACAGATCCTTTGCCAGAGCGGAACCTTCATAAAGGTCTTTTCCCATACCCGGGTATTGGGCCCCCTGGCCCGGAAACACATATGCTTTCATACAGTTTTCTTATAATCGCTATTTATCGGACGTACCCGATTTGAGGTCACAAAAGTAGAAATATTATTATAATTGGCAATTAAATGTAATAAATATGTGTGTGGGAATGGGGATAGGGTGCAGGGGACAAGGTGCAGGGTGCGGGGGATAACTCATCCCTCGGCACTCATCACTCGGCACTCGGCACTCAATGAAGATTCATCCCAAGCAGGTGAATGAACTCCGCTCTTGTCTCCTGTCGCTCAAAGGCTCCTGTAAAATCTGAAGTGGTCGTAACTGAGTTTTGTTTTGCTACTCCCCGCATGACCATGCACAGGTGTTTGGCTTCTATCACGACAGCCACCCCCAGGGGGTTCAATGTATTCTGGATCGCATCTTTGATCTGTGTGGTAAGGCGTTCCTGCACCTGTAAGCGCCGGCTGTAGGCTTCCACAACCCTTGCGATCTTGCTTAGCCCTGTGATGTATCCATCAGGAATATACGCTACGTGTGCTTTCCCTATGAAGGGTATCATGTGATGCTCACACATCGAAAATACATCAATATCCTTCACGATCACCATCTCACGGTAATCCTCCTTGAACTTGGCCGAATTCAGTATCTCCACCGGGTCAACATCATTACCATGCGTAAAATATTGCATGGCCTTGGCAACGCGTTCCGGAGTGCTGATCAAGCCCTCCCGATTCGGGTCTTCCCCGATCAGCTTAAGGATTTCTGTATAATGGCCTTTCAGTTTTTCGATCTTCTCCTGATCAAAGCTGTCTATCCTTTCGTAATCAAGCAGTATATTGCTATTACTCATAATTTATTACTTCTTTATGGTTGTTGATAGCTTTATTTATTTGATATATCGCCTTTTTGCATGAACTCAGAGTTCACCCTCAGCAGGGCAATTACTTCAACGCTCGTGAAGATCACATAAAGTATAAAAAAGGTGATGACAAAAGCCCTGGCATCCTCCCTGTTCAGAAGGGCATATGTGACCATCACGGCCATGTATGCCAGCAGCTTGAGCATGGTCGTCAGCATGAAAATATTTACAAACCTCATCGGACGTTTTTCCACAGCCTTATACATATAATGAAAGATGATCAAGGTTGCAAGCAGGAAAAAAAAGAGCAGAAATGGAAATGCGGGAGTATAATATTGCTCCGGGGCATATACATAGACAAGGAAGCCTGCAGCCGCCAAAAGCAGGCTTGTAGTTACAAGGGTTCTGATAAACTTTAATATGGTGCTTTTATAGTTCATTTTTTGATAAAGTCCTTGATCACCGTATATATGGCGAGAATAACTGCCAGGATAGAGAGCACGAGCGTAAATACGGGGAATTGCCATTCCACCAATTTATCCAGCTCTCTTCCCCCGAATGCCCCCGCCAGGATAATCACCAGCATCTGGAAGGCAATGGAAGAATACCTTGCGTACGCCTTAAGCGCTTTTTTCTTTTTCTTTGAGTCCTGTTGTTCCATCGAGGGCAGTTTTGTCTACCCTGGTACCTGACTCACTCATATTACAAGTACCTGAGAATCGGGCACCCGGCTCAATAGACAACTTACTGGTTGTGATCTCACCCGAAAGTTTAGCCGTTGCCTTCAGTGTTAATAATTCAGTTACGATAACCTGTGCCTTTACCTGGCCGGAAACGTCAGCATTTCTGCAGTTAACCTCTCCTTCCACATGCCCTGTCTGGCCTATCACTATCTTCCCTTTTGAATTGATTGATCCGATCAGGGTTCCGTCGATACGGAAATCACCATTTGACTGTATGTCGCCTTTGATTGTTGTTCCGGCGCCAAGCATGTTCACCGATTGTGTGTCGCCATTAATAGTCTTCGCCATTTTTAAATCTGTTAGTTTGAAGCTTAGTCATTGAGATAGTTGATCTCAAAAAACCTTTTGTATAAGTCTACATCTTTATCCCTGTAAAAGATGGGGTAGTTCTTCATTGATATTATTGTTTCTACGAAATTACCTGTACCCAACTCACCAAATACATAGGCATCGCTATTGATATCATTGTAATAATCCATCGCATCCTCTGCATTATCAAAGTTCCCGACTGTGATCATATACCTGACATCATCCAGTAAAACACTGTTGATCGTCAATTCCCGCAAGCTGTAATATTTTTGATTATGGTCAGATATCCGGACTTTCATCGCGCTCAGCTTTATTGACTGCCGCTTAACGACAAGCAGGTAAAGGTGAGTGGTTTTGGGGTCATAAGCATATGGAGATTCAAATGCCGGTTCCTCTGAAGATTCTGTGCTCGTCCCCGTACCCAGGTCCGGCCGGTCTTTTGCAATGTAATTCAACAGGTCCTGAGCCATGGGGCTCACTTCACTGGAAGGGTAATTCTTTATGATACCCTTAAGAACAACGGCAAGGGAATCCACGACATCCACCTTACCCACTGCCAATGCTTTCAGGTATAAGAACTTTGGGATCAAGGCAGCAGAATCACCGTACAACCTCAAGGCCTGATCACTGTTCCCGATAACCGTATAGTACTGGCCTCTGTCAAAAGCTGTATAAGTTCTGGAATACAGTTCTGACAGCTCAGATTCTTTAGCCTTCATATTTTTAAAATAGTCCGGATCCAATATGATCATGGCATAATCACTATCAGGGTAGTCGTTGATTATCAAATTTTTATAATAGTCTGATCTATTAAAGTCGCTAACATCAAGGTAGAGTCTGTACAATTGGTAGTAAACCCTTAACCTGTTTGTGTCAATGGGATATCGTTCCAACAGTTCTTCATAGGACTCGATCGACTTTAAGGTGTTATGAAGCCCTTCAGCATAGATCAGCCCGAGGTTATAAAAAGCTTCTGCGATGGCATTATCAGATTTTGCCAGCGCATCCTCTGAAAATGGAATATCTTTCAGATAATACTCCCTGTTATGCGGATCCAGGGCTTTGATACCAAGAGTATCACCGGCCCTTGCAAGGCTGTCGAGGGCCTCATCCAATAGCTCTTCAGGTTCCAGGGTGATCAGTTGTTTCTCCTGAAGTCGCCACAGATCCTCAAGCTTTCTGCTACCCCATTTACGGATAAACTCTGAGTATCCGTTGCTTAATGTATTAGAGTTGTAAAAATACCATTTCGCCCCTCCTATTGGCTGGCCTGTATTAAAACCACTCTGCCCCTGGTCAAATGAAGCCAGG
>DAOVZP010000207.1 GCA_030635045.1 Bacteroidota bacterium
ACCAAGAAAATCTGCCACTTGATTCATATCCAGAAACGATGAGTTATGATCGTCGTCTAAATTTAAGGTTCTTAAAATGGCTTTTTTTACAGCACCTTCTATTAGCCGTTTAATTTCCTTTTTTGAAATAGTTGTTAAGATAATTTCTGACATAATTTTTGATAGTTTTGTTAGTAGTTAAAGCTTATTTGCCTCCCCGATTAAAAATTGGACATCACGTATCTGATTTTCATAATCAAATGTATTGGGCTCCATCCACCTATTATCGGCACCCTTTGAGTTAAAAGAAATCACAACTTATCCTAGTTTTGCAATATTTTCGTATAGAATATGATTTTTGAATGAGAAGCCATTCATACCAGAAATAAATTTTATTAAAGGAAATTTTCCAGACAAATATTCTGAATTGAAGAAGTATTGTATCGAAAAATAATCTTTCAATCATCCCGGCCAATAAAAGATATTATTGTAAATTACTTTTTTCATCTCAATCTCAATATTACATTCATGAAAATTATAATTACACTCCTGGCAGTCCCTCTAGCCATTTTTTCCTGCACGTTGAAAAAAAACAATTCTGTCACCAAAAAGATAGAAATCAAGAAAGAGGGGGAACGATTTAAACTTTACAAAGATGGCGAACCTTACTTCATTACCGGGGCCGTCGGTTGGGGCTTCCTGGATGAACTCACAGCCTCGGGCGGTAACTCTTTAAGGTCTTCTGCCCGAATCCTGGATGAAGCACACCAGCGTGGAATGACTGTATTGTTGAATATCCGTATGAAGCCAGAACGGGATGGATTCGACTATAACGATGAAGCAGCAGTCAGGGAACAGTATCAAAATGCACAAAGGATCGTGGAGGAAAATAAGGACCATCCTGCCCTACTGATGTGGGCCATAGGCAATGAACTGGATCACATACCCGGGGATCTTGATTATAATCTTAAAATGTGGGATGCCGTGAACGATGTTGCAGGAATGATCAAGGAAATAGATCCGGATCATCCGACATTGACCGTTGTTGGATACGGAAAACTGGAAAAACTGAAAGATATCAAAGAAAGATGCCCCAACCTTGATCTACTGGGGATCAATGCCTATGCCGCCGTACTAAAGGTGCCTGAGTGGCTGAGTAAATATAACTGGGACAAACCTTTTGCTGTAACAGAATGGGGTCCATCCGGATGGTGGGAAGTTCCTCGGACAAAATGGGGCGTGGTGGTTGAAGAGACCAGCACAGAAAAAGCAGCAGTTTACAGGGAAAGATATGAAAAAGTTATACTGGGGGATAACCGTTGCATCGGATCCTACGTGTTTTTGTGGACCACAAACCGGCAGGAAAGAACGCATACCTGGTTTAACATGTTCCACGACAGTCTTAAAACACAAACAGTGGAGGTGATGCAATACATGTGGACGAATACCTGGCCCAACAATCTTGCCCCCCGGATTGAATCGCTCAGGATCAATGGGAAAAACGCTGTCGATAACGTTCTATTGGTCCCCGGAAGTATTGGAAAGGCTCAAATTGCAGTCAGTGATCCCGATGAAGATGAGATGAGAATGGAATGGGAACTGCTTCCGGAGCCGACCGAATTTGGTGCATATGCAGGACAGGGTGAAACTAAACCGAAACCGGTGGATGGATTTATTAAAAATAAATACGATGACAGTATCGAGTTCCGGGTTCCTTCAGATCCACAGGTTAATTACCGTTTGTTTGTATATGTATATGATGGACAGGGACATGTAGCGACCGCTAACATACCCTTTTACGCTTCAAATGAATAGGTAGCCATGTAAAATTATGAAGTATTGAACAGGGGCTACTATTTCTCCGAGAAAACTAAACAGCCGCTCTGTCCTTGAAACTGCTTTACTTCAGGACATCAGCTATCGTAGGGAAATCCATTACACCTCATCAGGAACAACGTAGGGTTTTCGATAAATTCTTGTTAGCATTTCATCTGCCTCATCATCATTTGCAAACTTTTCATATTCACCCATAAACTTCAAGTTTCGTTCAAGGCGGTAGGAGATGTTTGCGAGCAATGGCAGTGCTGAAGAATAAAATCCTTCGTTCATGTTGCATTTCAGATCCGTATCTTTTCCTGATCGGATTGCATCAATAAAATTGGCAAAATGTTTACTTCGTTTTATATCTTCCTGTGCTTCATCATAATGTTTTGCATTGCTTGCCTTTGATCCTGTAAAAGGTTTTTTATCCCTCCCGTGAAATGCATTCCACGTTTCACCATAAATCTCGAGCCACCCTTCACTTCCATAAAATATGTTACCAACTTCCTGCCCATGGCTTCCTTCCTGATTACTATAGAAACCCCGGGTTTCAAACTCAATCATTTTCCCATCGTCATACTTAAACACACAATTTTGAGTATTTGGAGTTTCCTGTGTGGTTCTATCATGGCCATAGGTCTCTACGCCTCCATATACCATTACACCAGGGGCCTTATTTTCAGGCGTGGGTTCATCCTTATTAAAACCATACAAGCCGCCGTTAGAATATATGGAAACCGGATGTTCATTCTTATTCATTCCCCATCGGGCGATATCCAGTTGGTGAGGTCCGGTATTGCCGGTATCTCCATTGCCTGTATCCCAATACCAGTGCCAGGCATAATGACTTCGCTTCTCGCTATAGGGTCGATATGTAGCCGGACCCAGCCAACGATCGTAATGAAATGTAGCAGGAATAGTGTCTTCTTTTGCCCAACCATAGGAGTAACGAGCTTTGTAACACAGACCACGAGCCATATAAACATCACCAATACCTCCATCATGCAGGAATTTTATAGCTTCATTTATATTATCCGACGATCGACTTTGCATGCCTACCTGAACCCGTTTTTTATACTTGTCTTTTGCTTCAACCATTTTCCGGCCTTCCCACACATTGTGAGATGCTGGTTTTTCAATATAAACATGTTTCCCGGCCTGACAAGACCAAATTGTGGCAAGTGCATGCCAATGGTTCGGAACAGCAATGGTCACCGCATCGATATCTTTATTCTCCAACACTTTAAGCATATCCCATTCTGTTTCCGGGTTGACCCCTGTCTTTTCAAACACAATTTTCGAAGCAGGATCAAATAGCCTCTCATCCGCATCACAGAGGGCTTTTACCTCTACATTATGGCTATCTTTTATGGTTAACAAACTTTTTATATGTACTGTACCCTGGTTACGGATACCTATAACGCCTACATTTATCCGATCATTAGCGCCAATGATTGCTCCATAGGATTTAGCACTGAAACCCATACCACCAATGATTATTCCCGAAGTGCCAACAATGCTTTTTTTGATAAAGTCTCTTCTTGCTTTCATTTTGTTATTCTTTTTTAGTTAAGTTCTTTGATTTTGATGTTGCAGTAGTACACAATACTTCCATGGTCTTGCAGTAAAAAAAATGTTGCTACCAGTGTAATTAGTGTAACTTTTTTCATGATAATTTATTTTGACAACTGTTCCAGCTTTCTGGCCATTTCTTTACGTGTCAGATAGAGCTCTTCAAGGTTACGTGAAAATGTGCTTACATCTACTACCATATTGCGGATCAGTTCATCAGCAAAATCATTGGCTCCCTTATCTTTAAGCAACCACAGGTATTCATAATCTTCAATTCCTTCACGCAGCATCTCAAACCTGATTGAGGATACAGGTCCTGTTACATCCGGTTGACCTGTATATCTCTTTGTATGGTCACCCGGATAAATCAGTGATCCTTCACCATTAAGAACATAACCATCACTGCACTTAAAACCCGAAATAAAAGTAACAGGGTCAAGCCAGGGGTCAGGTGTCTGATTCCAGAAATTAGCTGCCCAATAAAGGATCCCATTCATCTTATACCTGGCTGTTATCCATGGTACCATTACAGGATCAAGAACAGGAGCATCAATGAAGTAATTCGGCTGCGGATAAGCCTGATCGCATGAGATATACCAGGTTGCTTCACCCCCTTTTGCCTGTTCTTCTCTCAGAGCCTGTTTAACCTCCGGATCATTAAGACTATTTCCATGTACACAAAAATTATTCACATAACCCCTCAGTGTTCCCCAATCAGAATTATCCGCAACAGGCGATTCGGTTGACAGAAACGGTATTCCCGGAACAGCCTGGTGAACAAGTCCAGCATACCGGCGTGTATCTTCATAGGCCTTCATGGTGTTTGGTTCATCAATAGGGCTGTTAAAAACCAGCCTGTCCCTCCAGTCATTTTTATCGAAATAGGACTCAACAGCTGACAGATATGATTTTACTATCTTATTGAATTCCGGAGAAAAAGGTTCTGCCTTGATATCCTCTCTAAGAGAATGCGGAACAGTTTCCAGTATAACCCTTTTCAATTTCATCTTGTTAAGGAAATAATCATACCTCTGATCATTGAATTTTGCCTCAACATTTTCATCTTTTACAACCAGTTCA
>DAOVZP010000316.1 GCA_030635045.1 Bacteroidota bacterium
CTGCGGCCGACAACTTCATCTACCTCGTTAACAGTATCAAGGACCTGAATAAGAGCAAGCTAAGCCAGGCTGAGCAGGACTACATACGCCAGCAGGTTAAAAAGCATGAAAAAGATCTTGTATCGATCAACCGCCTGAATCAATGGATCTTTGTACATGTGGTAAACAAGAAGCGGCCTGATTACAAGAGAACAGAAGAATTACGCAAGGCTGGCAGCAAGCTGCATGGCTGGCTGAATAATCATAAAATTGACAGTGCCACTCTTATCGACTTTACCGGGAATGGCTCCCAAATCCTGGCTTTTGTGGAAGGGATAGGGCTGTCGTCATACCAGTTTATTAAATATAAGAAGGATAAAAAGAAAGAATTGTTCAGCCTGAAGGAATTGAAGATCTCTGCACATGCGATCAGGAAAGAAGAGGCAGAAAACCTGAATATTATCCTGGATGCGGTATTCAAATGCCGCGATATGGTCAACGAACCCCTTTCTGCACTCAATGCTGAAAAGCTTGCTGCCACAGTGAAAGAAATGGGATCGGCCAGCGGTGCCCGTGTGGAGGTAATGGGCAAGAAGAAAATAGAATCGCTCAAGATGGGCGGACTTCTCGCAGTGAATAAGGGAAGCCTTGATCCTCCCACTTTTACCATTATGGAGTGGAAGCCCATTGAGCCTGTCAATGATAAACCTTATGTTTTGGTTGGAAAAGGTGTTGTTTATGATACCGGTGGCCTCAACATAAAGACGGGCAGCTATATGGAGAACATGAAATGCGATATGGCCGGGGCAGCCACCATGGCCTCAGCACTGTATGCCATCGCCCGCTTGCGACTGAATGTTCATGTGATCGCCCTTCTTCCGGCGACGGATAACCGTCCCGATGGAAATGCTTACGTCAGCGGTGATGTTATCACAATGCACAGCGGCCTTACCGTGGAGGTGATCAACACCGATGCAGAGGGAAGGATGATCCTTGCCGATGCCTTGAGCTATGCAAAAAAATATGATCCGAAGCTGGTGATCGATGCTGCCACGCTTACGGGTTCTGCATTGCGTGCGATTGGTAAATACGGGATCGTAGCCATGCAGGAAGATGCCATCAGGCCGATGGCAAAGCTGAAAGAAGCCGGTGAAGAGGTCTGTGAACGCATCGCAGAGTTCCCCTTCTGGGAAGAATATGATGAACTGATCAAATCCAACGTGGCAGACATCAAAAATATTGGCGGTATGGATGCCGGCATGATCACGGCAGGCAGATTCCTGCAAAGATTCACTGATTACCCGTTCATTCATCTCGACATTGCCGGCCCGGCTTTTTTCGACAAGAAAGACAGCTATCGGCCCGCAGGAGGGACGGGGATTGGTGTTAGATTGTTAGTTGAATATTTTAAGATGGTTAGCAATTAAATATCCGTTACTGGTTGCTGGTCACTTGTCACTAGCTGCGAGCAACCAGTAGCCAGCTGCCAGCAACCAGGAGCCAGTAACCAGCAACCAGTAACCAGTAACCAGCAACAATTTCCATATCTTTGTAAACTCAAAATGAATTAATCATGATTAAGTCTGAGAAGAAAGATGGCATTCGTGTCAAAGTGGGCATCACCCATGGTGACCTGAACGGGATCGGATATGAGATCATTATCAAGGCACTTCATGACCATCGGATACTTGATCTGATCACACCGGTGGTGTATGGTGTATCGAAAGTAGCTTCTTATCACAGGAAGGTGCTGGAAATGAATGATTTTAATTTTAACCTGGTAAAAAATGCTGATGCGGCCAACCCTAAGCGTTCGAATATCATCAATTGTGTTGATGAGGAGGTGAAGATAGATATTGGTAAGTCGACCAGTATAGCGGGTGATCTGGCCTACCAGGCTCTTGAGAAAGCAATTCAGGACATGAAAGACAAGAAGCTGGATGTGCTGGTTACCGCTCCCATCAATAAAAAGAATATACAATCGGAAAAATTCGTTTTCCCGGGACATACGGAATACCTTGCTGAAAAATTCGAGAGCGAGGATTTCCTCATGATGATGGTCAGCCATAATATCAGGATCGGTGTTGTGACAGGCCATATTCCTTTAGCGGAGGTGTCGTCTCATTTGAGCAAAGAGCTTATCCTTCAAAAACTCAGGATCATGGATCGTTCCCTGCAGCGGGATTTCAGCATACCCAAACCCAGGATCGCCCTGCTCGGGCTTAACCCGCATGCCGGTGATAATGGCTTGCTGGGCAAGGAAGAAGAGGAGATCATCATCCCGGCAGTTGAAGAAGCTTTTAAGGAAGGAATACATGCTTTCGGGCCTTATGCTGCCGATGGCTTTTTCGGATCTTCTGCTTTTACAAAGTTTGATGGCATACTGGCCATGTATCATGACCAGGGCCTCATTCCTTTCAAAGCACTTTCGTTTGAGTCGGGAGTGAACTTTACAGCGGGGCTTCCCATCATTCGCACCTCTCCTGCACATGGAACTGCCTATGAAATTGCCGGCAAGAATGAAGCATCACCGGAATCTATGCGCTCGGCCATCTACCTGGCAGGTGATATTTTCCGAAACCGCATGCGTTTTGATGCATTGAACAAAAACCCCCTGCCTGTTGAAGAAACTCCCGGGCAAAACGGGGTACAATAAAAAGTCCAAATTCCAAAAAGTAAATACCAGAAAGTAAAAATTGCAGTTATTGTATTGAAGCTATGCCAACATAGCGATAATCAATAGGGATCATGTTTAAGATATCAGAAATAGAAACCATCGTCAACGGAGAGCTGATCAGGAAAAGCAACAACAATCCGGATATTTCGGATATACTGGTTGACAGCCGCCGGCTTGTTACTCCTGACAACTGCATTTTCTTTGCCCTGACCGGACGAAACAAGAACGGACATGATTATATCCCCGAACTATACAGCAAAGGGATTCGCTCGTTCATTGTTTCGGTTAACCACATTAAGCTTGATGAATACAAGGGTGCGAATTTTATACTTGTAAAAAATACCCTGACTGCTTTGCAGTCCCTTGCTGCGGCACACCGCAAGAAATTTGATATTCCTGTGATCGGCATTACGGGCAGCAACGGCAAAACGATCATCAAGGAATGGTTATTCCAGCTCC
>DAOVZP010000151.1 GCA_030635045.1 Bacteroidota bacterium
TATTAATGGGGCATCGTATTTAAGATCCTAGATGCTGGATACTGGATGCTGGATGCTGGATGCTGGATGCTGGATGCTGGATGCTGGATGCTGGATAAAAGCTCGAATTCAGCTTTCAGATTTCTGATTTCAGCTTTCAGATTTCCTACGCCACCTTCTCCGTCTCCACCACATCTTCCTCTACCCTGAGGTTGTCAATGATGAAGAGTTGCCTGTTGGGTGTGTTTTTTCCCATATAGAAGGTGAGGAGTTCATTGATGGAAGATGAGCTTTTCAGCAGTACCGGGTCCAGGCGGATGTTTGCCCCGATAAAGCCACTGAATTCATCGGGTGAGATTTCGCCAAGGCCTTTGAAACGGGTGATCTCGGGTTTGGGGCCGAGTTTACTGACAGCCTTGACCTTTTCTTCTTCGGAATAACAATAAATAGTTTTTTTCTTATTCCTGACCCTGAATAAGGGTGTCTGAAGGATCTTCACATGCCCGCGCTTTACGAGGTCGGGATAGAATTGCAGGAAAAAGGTGAGCAGCAGCAAACGAATGTGCATGCCGTCTACATCGGCATCAGTGGCTATCACAACATTGTTGTAACGCAGGTTGTCGAGCTCTTCGTCGATATTTAATGCTGACTGCAGGAGGTTGAATTCCTCGTTCTGGTATACGATCTTTTTGCTCAGTCCGAAACAGTTGAGAGGTTTTCCCTTCAGGCTGAACACGGCCTGTGTCATCACATCCCTGGCTTTGGTGATAGAGCCGCTGGCAGAATCACCCTCCGTGATGAAAAGGGTTGAATCATAACCCCGCTCATCATTGTTGTTATAGTGTACACGACAATCGCGCAGTTTCTTGTTGTGCAGGCTGACCTTCTTGACGCTTTCCCTGGCCAGCTTTTTAATGCCTGCCAGCTCCTTACGTTCCTTTTCCGACTGCAGTATCTTTCTGTAGAGTGCCTCTGCGGTTTCAGAATTGCGGTGAAGGTAGTTGTCGAGATTCCTTTTAACAATATCCGTTACATAATTCCTGATGGTCGTGCCATCGGGTTCCATCAGCTGGGAGCCCAGCTTGGTCTTGGTCTGCGACTCAAATATCGGTTCCTGCACCTTAATGCTGATCGCAGCCATGATGGATGACCGCACATCGCTGGTATCAAAATCCTTGTTGAAGAATTCCCTGACAGTCTTTACGATAGCTTCTTTAAAAGTTGTCAGGTGTGTACCACCCTGGGTTGTGTGCTGGCCGTTTACAAAGGAATAATACTCCTCACCATATTGCTTGGAACTGTGTGTAAAAGCAAATTCAAGGTCGTTTTCCTTGATATGTATGATAGGGTAGAGGAGGCCGCCATGGCCATTGATATTTTTTACGAGCAGGTCGAGGAGGCCGTTCTTGGCGAACATCTTTTGCCCATTGTACTTGATGGTAAGCCCGTTATTCAGGAATACATAGTTCCAGAGCATGCTTTCCACATACTCATGGATATAATGAAAATTGCCAAAAACTTCGTCGTCGGGGACGAAGGTGACGATGGTGCCGTCAGGCTCATCCTTTTCTTTCGCCACTTTATCATCGCGGATGATCACCCCCCGATTGAACTCAACGAGTTTCATTTTTCCTTCGCGGATCGATTGTATGATAAAATTGGATGAAAGGGCATTCACAGCTTTAGAGCCCACTCCATTCAGTCCCACGGCTTTCTTAAAAACCCTGGAATCATATTTTGCTCCCGTATTGATCTTCGAAACGCAATCAACAACAGATCCCAGTGGGATGCCCCGGCCATAATCACGTATCCTTACCTGTTTTTCATTGATCTCAAGCTCTATGGTTTTTCCATGCCCCATCACGAACTCATCGATAGAGTTGTCGATGATCTCCTTGATCAGTACATAGATGCCATCATCCTGTGAAGCGCCGTCTCCCAACTTCCCGATATACATACCCGGACGCATCCGGATGTGTTCTTTCCAGTCTAATGAGCGTACACTCGCTTCAGTATATTTTTCAGCCACTTTTCCCATTGTGGCAAAAATAATCAAACCCTTTTTAGGCCTGATAAAAAAACTCAAAAACTTTTCAAACACGCGTTGTTAACATCTTTCAGGGCTTTTAAGGGTGTATTTGGCAGGCCGGTATCCTATTATCTCAGACTTAATATTTTAAGTGGTCAGCTTATTTAAAAACAATATAAATATATCGTAAAACAATAAAAAACTATTGAAAATAGATAAAAATGATTTATGTTTGCAAACGAAACTATTTAAAACGAACGATAATGGAAGAGAAAAAAACACCTCTGAGTTTTCATGTGATCTACTGGATCATGAATATTATTACGGGCTTGCTTGCCCTTGTATGCCTTGCCGTGATCGTATTTTATGTGCTTCTGTGGACAGATTTCTTTGGCAATGACCTGCAGTTGCATGTGCATCTGCCGGGCCAGGTCAATATCATCGAGGCCGGCGTCATGCCCTTTTACGGAGAGGATGTTAAGGTTGAATTGGTAGAGGCCAATGCCAGGATACACTTTTTCAATACACCTGCACCCCTCGCCAGGAAATTCGCGATGGTCCTGCTGGGTGTTTGTGCACTGAGCTTTTTCCTCCTGTGGACTTTCAGGCAGTTTGTCGTGAATGTGCGCAAGGGTGCGATCTTTACCATAAGCAATATCATTTTGCTTCAACGGATCTCATATACGCTTATAGGTTTCTGGTTTCTGCTGATCGTGTATATGCGCGTGACATATTATTATATATCTGCCCGTGTGGAAATGGATAATGTGGAGATCGTAAGCGAATTCAGTAATTATCCCGGGATCCTGCTTGCGGCTTTATTCATATGGGTGCTCTCCCATATTTTTATCCGCGGCTTGAAATTAAGGGAAGAACAAGAACTAACCATATAGCCATGGCAATAATCGTAAACCTTGATGTAATGCTCGCCAGGCGCAAGATGAGCCTTACCGAACTAACGGAAAAGGTTGGGATCACCATGGCCAACCTCTCCATCCTGAAAAAAGGACATGCAAAAGCAATACGCTTTTCGACTCTGGATAAGATATGTGAAGTGCTGGATTGCCAGCCGGGTGATATATTGGAGTTTTGTGAGGGGGAGAAGGGGTGAGGATTGAAAAAGGAAGAAGGAAAAAGGAAAAAGGAAAAGGAAAAAACGAGGAACGAACTTGTCCTGAGGGGTGATAAAAATAATTCATAACATGAAGCACACAAATATATTTATAAGACTTTCGCTGATCCTGTTAGCAATTATAAGTTGTAATAATTCTATTATTGAGAATGGCAACGATGCAATACTCGACTGGGCTCAAGACAATGCAAGTGAAATAGAAACTCTGGAGTTGACAAACCGTCATGACGACCTGGAGTTGCTTGAGCAGATTATTGGGGAAGCACAACTTGTATGCCTGGGTGAAAGCCGACATGATATCCGGGAGCAATTTATGCTGAAGCATCGCTTTATTAAATACCTCGTGGAAGAACTGGGTTTTACAACGCTTATTCTGGAAGCAAGCATGCCATATTCCAAAGAGATCAATGAGTACATTTTAACCGGAGATGGTAATATTGAAGACATCATGGCCAATATGCCCGGATGGTTTTTGTGGGATACGCAGGAAATGACTGATATTTTTAATTGGATGAGGGATTATAATACAGATCCCGAAAATCTGCCAAAGCTTAAGTTCTTTGGAATTGATATTATGGCCCCCAATAACGGACTGGATCAAATTTTTGATTTCCTGAGAGTTGTTGATCAAAAAGCCCTGGAGAATTTTGAGAGTAAAACATATGCAAGGGATATTATTGAAGATGATAATTGGCAACAAACATTTCAGGGATATTCCGGATTGTCAGCCGGACAAAAGCAAATCCTGAATGACAATTATGAAGAACTATACATTCATCTGCTGCAAAATGAATCTGAATATATTTCCCTGGCCTCCGCTGAAGAATATAATTGGATACTTCAATTAGCATATAGTGCCAGAGCGGCAAATGAGATGTTTTCTGCCGAAGAAAGGATTGAAATGGGGTTGATCAGGGATAATGCAATGGCGCAAAATACGCTATGGATAAAAAATAGTCTGTCACATGAGAAAATTATTGTCTGGGCCCATAACGTTCATATAGCCACGAGTGAATTTACGATGTCAATAGAAACGGAAAGCATTAAAGGAATGGGTTATTTATTAAAAAAGGAACTGGGTGACGATATGGTTTCAATAGGGGCAGCTTTTAATCACGGTGAGTTTCAGGATTGGAACAGATCTTTTCCTTATGCAGATAGTAATACGATAGACGGAACACTGGCTCAATTGGGCATGAATTTCGCTTTGATTGACCTGAATGGAGAAACAGATAATGAGCATGTTTTAGATTGGCTGAATAACGGCAATGTGTTGCGGGCCACTGATTTTTATATGACTTGTGTCCCGATAGAATCCTTTGATGCATTTTACTTCACTGACAGTATATCCAGAACAACACCCAATCCGGAATCCTTGCTTAGATTCAGGGAGCAATAAGGCAGGATTTCCATGGCCAGACTTTCCATTCTCAAAAAGGAGCTGAATATTATTACTTTTTAATCCATTTCAGGCTGTGCCTTTCCATGCCATTGTCGAGTTGGATGAAATAGATCCCCTGTTCCATCATTGAACAATTATATTTCAATTCTTTTTCAGGATTTGAATGTTGGATATGATCGATCATTTTTCCATCAGCAGTATAGATGCTGAGGATTAGATCACCCTCCATACCATGGCTGATATTTATTTCATTACTTGCAGGATTTGGCCATGCATTATACATTGTAGATGGTTCACTTATTGCTTCATCTATCCCTACATAATCATAGTTGATATAAACCCCGGTATCGGTACAGCAAAACAGGGCCATGGCACTCATGCCGGGATTGTATGTGATCTGATTGATGTTCAGGTTTGGCAGGCCGCTATTCATGTAATGAAGGTTCTGATTAAGGGAATCCCAGCGTGCTATGCCTTCATAAGGCGGAAACACTTCATCACTAAAACCAACAAATACATTTGCCATTGGATCCGTTCCGACACAATTGATTCTTGTAGCCCAGAACTCAACATTCCATGTGGCGCCGAAATCACTTGACGACCA
>DAOVZP010000079.1 GCA_030635045.1 Bacteroidota bacterium
AAATAATATCTTCAGCAAGTTGCTTTTTGAGGTCACCATAACGAACAGTACAATTATTATAAGCCTCATCGAAAAATGATACCGTGTCAGGTGTTGAAACCACTTCCATAAGGGTAAAAAGATTTTGGATGGGTTCTGGTTTTTCCTGGTTCATTTCTGTCGGGCCGCTGTCGGTTACGGCACGCATCACCTTTTTGCGGATCACTTCAGCTGAGTCGGCCAGGAAGACGGCATTGCCTTCTCCTTCCGATTTACCCATCTTGCCTGCACCGTCGAGGCCGGGGATCTTCACCAGTGCTTCTCCAAAGTTGTATGCCTGGGGTATGGGGAAGTAATCAACTTTATACATGCGGTTGAAACGGCGGGCAAAGGTGCGCATCATTTCAAGGTTCTGTGCCTGGTCTTTTCCAACAGGAACTTTTGCTGCCCTGTGAATGATCACATCAGCGGCCATAAGAGTAGGGTATGTCAAAAGCCCGGCATTTACATTCTCGGGTTGCTTCCTGACTTTTTCCTTGAAAGATGTGCAGCGTTCCAGTTCGCCCAGATATGCATTCATATTGAGCAAAAGATAGAGTTCCGTGATCTCCGGCACATCACTCTGGATATATATAGTGGCCTTTTCCGGATCGATGCCTGCGGCAAGGTATTCAACCAGGACATTTTTCACATTCCCGTGCAGGTCTTCCGGTGTGGGGTGGGTCGTGAGCGAATGATAATCTGCAATGAAGAAAAAGCAATGATTGTTCTCCTGCATCTTAACAAAATTCTTCATTGCACCAAAATAGTTTCCCAGGTGCAGGTTTCCTGTCGGCCTGATGCCACTGACGACTGTTTCCATAATTAAAAACTATATCTTTAATTCTTCTCCATTCCGGTCGTAGAGATGATATTCCAGAAGATGGAAGTTACTGTTCTTGTTTATAGAGATCTTCTTGCCAAACTTACGTTGCCATTTGTTTCGCAGCGACGACAACATGCCTTTCGTCATGAAGGCATGAAGGAATGGATGGACCTCAAGAGTGATCTGCTTTTCATTTTGTTCCTGCACCAGGTACCTGATATTATTTTCAATTTCATCGGTGATGAGGATGCTTGGCCCTACCTTGCCGGTGCCATTGCAGGAAGGGCATTTCTCCAGTGTTTCAATGGTCATCTCGGGGCGTACCCGCTGCCGGGTGATCTGCACCAATCCGAATTTACTTGGCGGAAGTATGGTGTGTTTGGCCCGGTCTTTCGCCATTTGTTCTTTCAGGTGCTGAAAAAGCTCACGCCTGTGTTTAGCCTCAAGCAAATCAATAAAGTCCACAACAATGATACCTCCCATATCACGCAGCCTGAGCTGTCGTGCGATCTCGGAAGCAGCTTCCAGGTTCACTTCAAGAGCGTTAGTTTCCTGTGAGTTGAGTTTATTCACCCTGTGGCCGGAGTTTACATCAATAACATGCAGAGCTTCGGTATGCTCAATAACGAGATAAACCCCGCTTTTAATGGTAACGGTCTTTCCAAAGGAACCCTTTATCTGTTTATCAATACCAAAGTTTTCAAAGATCGGGCCTCTTCCCTTAAAGTGCTTAACAATATCAACTTTTTGTGGCGCGATCTTACCAATGAAATGCCTGATCTCCTCGTACAATTCATGGTCATTGACATGAACGCTGTTGAATGATTCATTCAACACATCACGCAGCAATGCAGATGTCCTGTCCAGCTCGCTTACAACTTTGTTGGGAGGCTTAAGACCGCGTAGTTTGTGGGTCAGTGTATACCATTTCTTGACAAGGCTTTTCAGGTCTGCATCGAGGTCGGCAACAAGTATGTCTTCTGCTACTGTCCGGATAATTACACCCATATTATTGGGCTTTATGCTCTGGATCAGTCGTTTTAGGCGGTTTCGCTCATCAACGCTTTTAATCTTTTGCGAAATTGAAATACGGTTCGAAAACGGAACCAGAACAAGGTATCTCCCGGCAAAAGATATCTCCGAAGAGATTCTCGGCCCTTTGGTGGAGATAGGTTCCTTGGCGATCTGCACGGCGATCTGTTGATTTGTTTTCAGGACAGCGGAGATCTTTCCTGTCTTCTCAATATCCTGTTCAAGCTTAAAATTAGTGATATCCGGTTGTGGGCCTTTCGTTGAAATGGCGTACCTGACAAACTTATTAAGGGATCTTACCTGGGGGCCCAGGTCTAAGTAATGCAGAAAGCCGTCCTTTTCATAACCTACGTCAATGAATGCAGCATTAAGCCCTGGCATGATCTTTCTTACCCTGCCCAGGTATACATCACCAACAGCATAATTATTGTCAACTTTTTCTTTGTGAAGTTCAACTAAGAATTTGTCCTCCAGCAAAGCAATTTCCACCTCGTTATTAAACGAATTTATGATCAATTCCTTTTCCACGGTAGTATGGTTTAAATAGTTAAACCACTGACAAAAAATATATCAATGATCAATCGAAAACAAGAAAGGCGGCATGGAAAAGCGGTAGGGTCGGAAAAATAAAACAATTGCATAATGCTTCAAAACAACATTATGCAATTGCTACGCTATTTTTTCTTGTGTCTGTTCTTCCGCAGGCGTTTTTTACGCTTGTGGGTTGACATCTTATGTCTCTTTTTCTTTTTCCCGCTTGGCATAATAATTTCTTTTTAGACGATTACTTCACATTTTTTTTCACGTCATTGACAAAAGTCTTAGCAGGCTTGAAAGAAGGAATGAAATGTTCCGGAATGATGATAGTAGTGTTCTTTGAAATGTTCCTTCCGGTTTTCTGAGCCCTTTTCTTTACTGTAAAACTTCCGAATCCCCTCAGGTATACATTTTCACCATTGATGAGTGATCCTTTAACAGCTTCCATAAAAGCTTCAACGGTTGCCTGTACAGCAACTTTTTCAATTCCTGTTTTGTTCGCGATATCTGCTACGATTTCTGCTTTTGTCATGATATATTTTTTTTAGTAGTTAATTGTAAATTTCTTTATGTGGGCTGCAAAGATATAATTTTTTTTAAATCAAATCTGATTTCTGAAATTAATTTTTTATTTCTAATGTACTCTAAATAAAATTGTTCCCTCAAAAATGGACTTCGCAAACCAAGTGTTTAAATGGCATGAAACTTATTGCCGTGACCTTCTGTGGAGGCGTTTTCTCTTGATCGTATTATGTATTAAACTTAAAGATATGGCTGATTATACTGCTTCAGCGATGGCTTCGGTTGCATTCAGAATATCCTAGTGAGCGTTTATTTTATCGGACGATTTGTAAGGGCAAGTTATTCAAGGCATTATGATTATATAAATAATGAATTTTGACTCTAAAAATCCTGTGACTGTCATTTTTATGGAAATTTTGCGGTAAAAAAGTGTGACATTTTGCTAAAAACGGTATTAATAGTTATACCCACGGCAATAATGCATGACTTGTTAAGGGAGGCTTCACTAAATTAACTAAATTTGTAAACTAAATTAAAACTAAGAAAAATGGCTGGAATCAACAAAGTAATCCTGGTGGGAAACCTTGGAAAGGACCCGGAGGTCAGAACGCTTGAAAATGGAGCAAAGGTTGCCAACTTTACACTGGCAACATCCGAAACTTATAAAAATAAGGAAGGGCAGCGTGTTACGACAACTGAATGGCATAATATCGTCTTGTGGCGCGGCCTTGCTGATATAGCCGAAAGATTTCTTCGGAAAGGAAATCAGGTTTATATCGAAGGAAAGATCAAGTCCAGAACCTGGGATGACAAGGACGGAAATAAGCGATACATTACAGAGATCTTAGGTGACAACCTCACCATGCTTGGTAGCAAGAGGGATTCCGATGACTCGGCTTCAGCCCCTGCACCAATTGAAAATACAGCTCCGGATGCAAAAGCGGGCGATGAGAAAGATGACCTGCCATTTTAATCTTTCCGGCTCGCCCCGGGGCTTAGTTATATCATTCTCCCCGGATCAGAGATTGGCTTTTATTAGCGGAAATTGTTTAATTTTGTAATTGAAATATCTGCCGCTGCCAACTTGGCAGCGGTATGGTTTTTTTACTAAATTTGTACATAAACAGCAGTGAAACAGCGATCATTGCCCTGCTGGAAAAAATAATGTCCTTGGAAGAACCTGATTCTGCCGGTATTTTTTATAATGCATTTATAGTGATCCTCGATGCATTTGTCCTACCATTTTCAATTACCATCCTGGTCTCTCTGGTGGTATTGCTGGTATTACTGTTTTTTTCAGCCATGGTCTCAGGCTCGGAAATAGGCTTTTTTTCCCTTGGCCCGCAACATCTCGAAAAGCTAAAACAATCAACTTCCGGCAGGTGTAAACTGATATTGAAATTGCTGGAAAGGCCCAAACGCTTGCTGGCGACTATCCTTATTGCAAACAATTTTGTGAACGTGGCCATCGTCATCCTTTCCACATTTATTGCTTCTCAATGGTTCAACCTTGGTAGTTTCCCCGTACTTGCATTCATAGTTCAGGTGATTGTGATCACAGCCCTGATCCTGCTGCTGGGTGAGATATTACCGAAAATGTACGCCAGTGTATATCCGGTAAGGTTTTCAACAAGCATGGCCGGGGTGCTCAATATCCTCATTAAGATGTTTTATCCATTAAGCTCCATTCTGGTCAGGTCAACATCCTTTCTGGATAACAGGGTTGCCAGGAAAAGCCACGTTTTGTCAAGAAGCGAATTATCAGATGCCATCGAGTTAACTGCCGGAGGATCTACTCCGAAGGAGGGTAAGAAAATACTGCAGGGAATCGTTAAGTTTGGAGATATTGAGGTTAAAGAGATCATGCACTCAAGAGTTGACGTGGTTGCCCTCGACATTGAAGCCACTTACACAGAGGTGATGCGGCTAATTGTAGAATCCGGGTTTTCAAGGATACCTGTTTATAAGGAAAGCTTCGATAACATTCAGGGCATACTCTATGTAAAAGATCTGCTTCCCCACCTTGAAAAGAGTGAGCAGTATCAATGGCAGGAACTGCTTCGTGATTCTTTCTTTGTTCCGGAGAATAAAAAAATCAATGACCTCTTGCAGGAATTTCAGGAGAAAAAAATCCATCTTGCCATCGTGGTGGATGAATACGGAGGGACTTCCGGTATTATTACCCTTGAAGATGTAATTGAGGAAATTGTTGGCGAGATCACCGATGAGTCAGACTCAGGTACGGAAGAATTCATCTTTGAGAAAATCGATGATGTTACCTATATCTTTGAAGGAAAAACCACCATCAATGATTTTTGCAAGATCATTGATGTAGATGATGATATTTTTGATGAGATAAAAGGTGATTCTGATTCACTTGCAGGCCTCATCCTTGAGCTTGAAGGCAAGATCCCGGGAAAAGGAGAAGAAATCAAATGCAGGAATTATATTTTTAAAATTGCAGAAGTTGATCTCAAACGCATTAAGCGCGTCATGGTTACCATAACTGAAGAACCGGATGAATAGAAAAGCATACATACCTGTGCTATTGGGATTGCTGCTTTTTCTTGTTGCAGCATGCCATGAGCAATATACACCTAAACCCCGGGGATACTTCAGGATAAGCCTTCCTGAACATGAATACAAAGGGTTCGATTCCACATTTCCATATTCTTTTGAGTACCCTGTCTATGCTGTTTTGAACCCGGATCCTTTTTCCCCGGAAGAAACCTACTGGATGAATATTGACTTTCCTGATTTTAGAGGCCGGATCCACCTTAGTTATAAGGAAGTCGATGGCAATCTTGTGGAGTACCTCGAAGATTCACGCCAGTTTGTGATGAAGCACATCCCCAAGGCCAGTGCGATCAACGACTCCCTAATTTTAAACAGGGATCGAAAGCTGTATGGCCTCATTTATCATATCGAAGGCATGGGAACGGCATCACCTTGCCAGTTCTTTATTACCGATAGCACAAAGCATTTTGTCCGCGGTGCACTGTATTTTGATGTAGTCCCCAATAATGATTCCCTGGCCCCGGTGATCGAATTCCTCAAGAAAGATATAGAGCATCTGCTGGGTACTTTTTCCTGGAAATAGATGTAAGTACTTGGAATACTTGAAGTACTTGAAATACTTGGAGTACTTGGAGTATTTGGAATACTTAGAATGAGGGCAAGCCTTTTTTAATCACTCGGCACTCATCACTCCCCCGGGTAACCCTAAAGCCAGTTTTACGTTTAAATTCTATTGGCAGGGGCTCTGCTTTTCCCAAAAAGTCTTACTTTTGGAAACCCTGACAAAAATTCCCCGGTTATTAATGTCATAATTCCGGAAGAAGAAATGATAGAAACCATCAAAATAGGAACCCTTAAATGGCTTCATGCCCTTAAAAAGGATGAGGAAGACATTCAGTTCCCTGCACATACATCCTATTTTCAGCTACGGGACCTGGAAGACTGCCGTTCAAGATTGAATCAGCGGCCTAAGGTGGATATCTATGATGACTATTATTTTATGATCCTGCATTTCCCGAATTTTGATAAATCAGGAAAGTTTCTGCAAACCAAGGAGTTGAAAATATTCTGGGGAGAAGATTATGTGATCACCATGGGCAGTTCGCACTGGGTTGTGATGGATATGTTCAAAGAAGCCCAGGACCAGGAAGCCAGAAAGGAAGATTTTGAGATTGGTACCAGTGATGCCTTGCTCTACCATATCCTTGAACGACTGATGCGGGAAACCATGGTTTTGCTTCGTAAAGTTGGAAATGATGTGGAGTTTTTAAACAGTGAACTGTTTAATATTAAAGCCAGGGAAATTATTCAAAGGATCTCGGTAACCCGTAAGAATATTATTTTGCTTAATACCATCTTTAAGCCTCAATTGCCGTTATTCCAGAGGTTTGAAATAGGAAAGATCGAAGGTTATGCCGAGAATATGGAAGACTACTGGGGTAATATCCTCGACTACTACCAGAAGATGTGGGATATGACCGAAGATTACCAGGAACTGGTCGAAGGACTTTCTAAAACCTTTGATTCCATGCAGGCACATAAGATCAACGACATCATGAAGGTGCTTACCTTTTTCTCCACTATCTTGCTTCCACTCACATTTATCACCGGCCTGTACGGAATGAATGTTGGCCTGCCACTGCAAAACGATCCCAATTCATTCTTTATCGTTCTTCTGTCCATGGTGATAATCGTGGTGGTGATGCTGCTCTACTTCAAAAGGAAGAATTGGATATAAAAAGATTCCTATCCCTGCCTTCGCAATGACTCCATATGGAT
>DAOVZP010000331.1 GCA_030635045.1 Bacteroidota bacterium
ATATTGTATTTACTATACTTTTAGAAGATTGAACATATTTTAACGCATCACTACTGATTCGAAATCAGAAATCAGAAATCAGAAATCCACCCAACACCCAAAACCCAAAACCAATATTTCAAGTACTCCGGACACTCCAAGTACTCCAAGTACTTCAAGTATTTCAAGTACTCCAAGTACTCCAAGTACTTCAGGCACTCTAAGTCCCATATTTTCCCACATTAATAATTGGTATTTATAGATTATTATCCTATTTTTGCACCCTCAAAAATCCAAAGTATTTAATTTAAACTAAAACACATGCAAAGTAGAGGAGCCATTATAGTTTTTGCAGTAGCGTTTGCACTCGTTTGCTTATTCCAGTTGTCATTCACAGTCTTCACCTCCATAGTGGAAAGTGATGCACGCGACTATGCTTACGATGAAGAAACATACACCATTGCAGAAAGACTGGCAGGTGGCGATGTATTAAAAGAGGCGTACCTCGTTGATTCCATTGCAAAGGAGAGGGAAAAATTTTACCTCGCTAATGAAGCAGGGGTATACAACATCCTGATAAAAAAGTATACTTACAAGGAAGCCAAAGAGCGCGAAATAAACCTCGGCCTTGACCTCAAGGGCGGTATGAACGTAATCCTGGAAGTGAAAGTCGGCGATATCGTAAATGCCCTTTCCGGGTACAACGAAGACCCTCTTTTCAGGTCTGTGATGACAGAGACTTACGCAAGGCAACGCTATAGTTCAAAAGATTTTGTGACCCTTTTCGGAGAGACATGGGAAGAAATGGCCCCGGGCCAGAATCTGTCTTCCTATTTTACTTCTGTCGACCTCAGGGACAAGATCACCTATAACTCCTCTAACAAGGAAGTGATCAGCGTGATCAGGGAAGAAACCAATGATGCTATCGACAGGGCATTTAATATCCTCCGTACACGTATCGACCGTTTTGGGGTTTCACAGCCAAACATTTCCAAGCTGGCCACTGCCGGAAGGATTCTCATAGAGCTACCTGGCATCAAAGACCCGGCACGTATCCGTAAGCTCCTCCAGGGAACGGCACAGCTCGAATTTTGGGAAACCTATCAGTTGCCTGATATTGTCGACGACATCCTGCAGGCTGAAGAATTGATCAAACAGCAAAATGCAAGGGAAGCATTGATCATTAGCGGTGATTCACTTGTTGAAGGCGAAGTCGAAGCCATTGAAGGCGAAATTGCCGAAGGTACTGAAGCATTGCCCGGAGAACTAGAATCTGACACTACCGATGCGACTACCGCACTCCTTGATCAGCTGGAATCAGATTCCATCATGGACATGCCGGATGCATCCATGGAAGATGTTGAAAAAAACTATCCCCTGCGTTCCCTTCTCCAGCTTTCTGTTGACCAGGAAGGCAGGCCACATAATTCGGCCACTGTGGGATATGCACGTATCCAGGATACCTCCCGGATCAATAACATGCTGAAAAGGGCTAAAGAAGTTTTCCCGGTTAACCTCAAACTTGTTTGGGCCAATAAGCCCAGAGATATTAACTCTGATATCCTCGAACTGGTAGGGATCAAGGTTACCACGCGCGACAAACGTGCCCCCCTCTCCGGTGATGTTATCGTTGATGCCCGTCAGGATTTTAACCAGATGGGGCAGGTTGAAGTTTCCATGAGCATGAACAGCGATGGTGCCAAAGTGTGGAGAAGACTCACTGCCGATAACATTGGCAAACAAATTGCCATCATCCTCGACGGATATGTTTATTCTTATCCTATGGTTAATGGTGAGATCCCGAACGGGATGTCAAGCATTACCGGGATCGGCGAACTCAATGAAGCAAAAGACCTTGCCAATATCCTGAAAGCCGGTAAACTGCCGGCACCTGCCAGGATCGTGGAAGAAGATGTAGTCGGGCCTTCACTGGGTGCTGAAGCTGTTTCAGCCGGTTTGTGGTCGTTTGTGATCGCTTTCATCCTGGTGCTGGTATTCATGGTATTATTCTATAACCGTGCAGGATGGGTAGCCAACCTGGCTCTGATAACAAACATTTTCTTCATCTTTGGAGTGCTTGCCTCACTGCAGGCTGTGCTCACGCTTCCCGGTATTGCCGGTATCGTACTGACCGTAGGTATGGCAGTGGATGCCAATGTGATCATCTATGAGCGTATCAAGGAAGAACTCAGGGCAGGAAAAGGAATGCGCCTTGCCATAGCAGATGGTTATAAAAATGCTTACTCAGCCATCATCGATGGTAACGTTACAACATTGCTGACCGGTATCGTACTTTATATATTCGGTACAGGCCCGGTACAGGGTTTTGCCACCACCCTGATCATCGGTATCCTGTCATCACTGTTCTCAGCCATCTTCATCTCAAGGCTGATCTTTACCACCCTGCTGAACAAAAACAAAAAGTTATCCTTCTCCAATAAGTATACCCGTGATTGGCTGGTTGGCGTCAACATTGACTTCCTGGGGATGCGTAAGAAAGCTTACATCCTTTCTGCTGTCATTATTATTGCCGGTGTGGCTTCCCTGTTCACCAAGGGACTGAACCCCGGTATTGACTTCAGCGGTGGACGTACTTATGTTGTCCGTTTCGACCAGCCGGTATCTACCGGTGATGTCAGGGCTGCACTTACTGCAGAATTCGATAACAATGCGCCTGAAGTAAAAACTTTCGGGCCTTCAAAACAGGTTAAGATAACAACAAAATACCTCATCGACGACAAATCGCCTGAAGTGGATTCAATAATCCAGGTGAAGCTGTTCCACAGCCTGAAGCCTTTCTATAACGATCAGGAAATGGAATACAATGACTTTAGCACTGATGTTGAAAATGAAAGCAAGATGATGGGGATCCTGAGCTCACAGAAGGTTGACCCGGTCATCGCCGATGATATCAAGTACAGGGCCTGGCGTGCCATTGCTATTGCCCTGCTGGTGATCTTTATTTACATTGCGATCAGGTTCCGCAGATGGCAGTTTGGCCTTTCCGG
>DAOVZP010000117.1 GCA_030635045.1 Bacteroidota bacterium
AAATATGAACCTTCACGGGATATTGGGTGTTACTGCCAGTGCTGTGATCACGTGCTCTGAGATAGTAGGATTGCAATACCTTACAAACAAGATCTCTAATGGCTAATAAAAGAAGGCGTAAAATATGGTTATATATACTGGCTGGCCTTGTAGCCATAATCGTAGCCTTTGTCATTTATTATAACATGGTAACCAGGATCGATCCACCCACAGAGCTAGACCCTTTGAAAATGGGATATGAGCGGGAAATGATCGAACCGGGCTTCTATCGCTGTGAAGAAAGCTGGCTCAGGATCAACGATTACGGTTTATGGGAGTTATATATTGAAGGCAAACCTTTCGAGCTGGGAGTTATTAACGGGATACTGGCCACTGAGTTGGTGCAGGCCCAGGAGGACGCTTTTGTTGACCAGATCAAGGTGATGATCCCTTCAGAATCATATCTTAAGTTCCTGAAATACTTTCTTGCCTGGTTTAACAAGGATCTCGATACCTACATCGCTCATGAGTATCTATTGGAAATATACGGCATTTCGGCATTTGCATCGCAAAATTATGGTTTCATCGGCCCGAAATATGACCGGATATTAAATTACCATGCGGCACATGACATTGGCCATGCACTGCAGAATATGAACCTGGTAAAATGCACTGCTTTTGGGGTGTGGGATGAAAGATCATCAGACAGTTCACTGCTTATTGGCCGGAATTTTGACTTTTATGTGGGGGATGCCTTTGCAGAAAATAAGATCATTGCCTTTGTGAATCCCGATCAGGGATATAAATTCGCCAGTATCACCTGGGCAGGAATGATCGGCGTGGTATCGGGAATGAATGAAAAAGGCCTGACGGTAAGCCTGAATTCAGCAAAATCTGATATCCCCTTCGGGGCAAGGACACCGGTGTCCATCATTGCCAGGGAGGTTCTGCAATATGCCTCCAATATTGAAGAAGCTTATGAAATTATCTCTGCACGAAAATCATTTGTTTCAGAAAGTTTCCTGATCGGATCAGCGATCGATCACAAAGCCGTGGTCATTGAAAAATCGACAGACAATACTGTTTTATTCGATCCCGGCACCAATTATATCATTCAAACAAATCATTTCCAGTCAGAATTTTTCATGGAAGATCCTTTGAATATTGAAAACCTTGAAAATGAGACCAGCCTGTACCGCTACGAAAGGGTGAAAGAGTTGCTGGATATAGAAAATCAAATTGATCGGCTTGATGCCGCTGCCATTCTTCGCGACCGCAATGGAAAAGGGGATGTAAATATTGGAAATGGAAATGAAAAAGCCATCAATCAGCTGATCGCGCATCATTCCATTATTTTTAAACCGGGGAAAAGGGAATTCTGGATCAGCACTGCCCCATGGCAGCTTGGCACTTATTTATGTTACAACCTGGATTCAGTTTTTGGCAATTTTGAGAATAATGATAATCGATCTTTTTATATTGCTGATAAAAGTATTCCGGCTGATACATTCCTCTCTAAAGACGCTTATGTGAACTTCCTGCATTACCGGGAACTCTTAAAAGTTTTTCAGGATGCGATCAAATATGAAAACCATGTTGACGAGGAAGAAAGCCTGGTGGTAGAATTTATAAATGCCAATACTGAATTCTTTCATGTATATTCTACCCTGGGGCTATATTATCAGGGGCTGGAGAATTGCAAAGAAGCTGCTAAATATTATAAATTAGCACTTGAAAAAGAAGTTTCTTCTGCCAACGAGAGAGAAGATATCATAAACAGATTAAAGGAATGCCGTGATGAGTGATCCAATGAAAAATATTCCGGAAATAGAAAGCAGGCCACAGCAAGAGATCAGGGCTTTTCAGGATGAGCGGCTAAAGGAAATGCTGGCATATATCAGTCTGAATTCTCCATATTATTCAAGGATGTTCAATAATTCCGGAATTGATATTGCCGGGATCAATGGGATCGCTGACCTGTCTTCTTTACCGGTAACAAGCAAGGATGACCTTCATAAATATAATGATGAGTTTATTTGTGTACCACGGGAAAAGATCATCGACCTTATCACCACTTCAGGCACACTGGGCGATCCGGTAACCTTTGCCATGACCGACAAGGACCTCGACAGGCTGGCATACAATGAGTATCTTTCACTTTCCTGTGCCGGTGCTGATGAGCATGATACTTTTCAGCTGATGACCACCATCGACCGCCGGTTTATGGCCGGACTGGCATATTTTCTCGGAGCCCGCCGCCTGGGATCGGGTATCATCAGGGTGGGCAATGGCATGCCTGAGCTGCAATGGGATACTATCAGGAGGATGAAACCGAGCGCATTTATTGTGGTGCCATCCTTTCTTTTAAAATTGATCGAATACGCTGAGGAAAACAATATCGATTACCGCAATACGGGCGTTAAAAAGGCAATATGCATTGGCGAAAACCTTCGCAACCCAGATTTTACATTCACCACCCTGGGCAAGAGAATCCTTGATAAGTGGGACATAGAGCTATACTCCACCTACGCCTCAACCGAGATGAGCACTGCTTTCACGGAATGTGAACATGCTGTAGGCGGACACCAGCATCCTGAGCTGATCATCGTTGAGTTCCTGGATGACAACAACAATCCTGTTGCTGAAGGAGAAGCCGGAGAGGTAACTGTTACCACCCTGGGAGTGGAAGGCATGCCGCTGCTCAGGTTCAGGACCGGTGACATCTGCTATCACTATACCGAAGCCTGTGCATGCGGAAGGACTACCACCCGGCTCGGCCCTGTTGTCGGTCGTAAAAAACAAATGATCAAATTCAAGGGAACCACCCTGTATCCTCCTGCCCTGTTTGACATCCTTGACAATGTCGATGGTATTGTAAATTATGTGGTGGAAGTGTTCACGAACGAGCTCGGGACTGATGAGATCCGGATCAGGGTTGGAGCAAAACAGCCGGATGAAGAATTTGCCGGCAGGCTGAAAGGCCATTTCCGCGCGAAACTCCGTGTGGCTCCTTCTATTATTTTCGACTCGGTAGATAATATCGAAAATATCCGGTTCCCGGAAGATAACCGGAAAGCTGTCAACTTCATTGATAAGAGGGAATAGTAACGCTTTTAATCATTTATACTAAGACCTAGTACGATCCCTGTTCTTACGTTCTTTCCTGCATCATATCCTGCTACAAAGTCGACCCGGAAGAAGGTGAATATATTCTCTATTCCGGCACTGATCTCGAAATAATTGTTTTTAAATTCAGAAGTAAAGTACCTGAAACCTACGACTGCTTTCCATTTAGCCTTGCGGATCAGCGGCAGTTTGTTGAATATAAAGCCATTGAAATGATGCTCTGCAGTTGCCTCCACATAGCTTTTGTTTGTTGAGTGTGAATAATAGTCGAGCAGCTGAAAGGCATTTAGCCCGAACTTGCCGAAGATGGTACGGTTGCCATTGAAATGATGGTAGTCCATAAATTCCATTTCCCGGTTATTAATGAAGGTGCCATACAATCCTCTGTATTCCATGGTGCCGAAAGCCCCTATCTTCTGGTTTCCTTCAATACTCAATTTCAGCACATCATAATCCACATCACTGCCCAGAAATCCGGGAATCCCTTTAATATAGACAATCACGAGATCAGGATACTTTGATCCGATGATGGATTTTTCAGGTATGGACATATACTTCTGGAATATTCTTATCCTCAGTCCGACATAGATCTTAAAGGATTTATTCCATGAGAAGGCAGGGCCTTCATTTAACGGATCCTGGGGATCATTGCTGGTAAAACGGTTCTTGCTGCTCTTAACCCAGGAATAATTCGTGGTATTCACCAGGGGCGCCCTTCCGGCATACTCCAGCCCGGCATTTAGAAATATACCATTTGTAAGTTCGGAAGAATGAGTTATGCCAATCCAGCTTTTCTCATATAACTTCATGTAGTTATTGCCGTCAAGCAATGTGTACAATGTATTTACCAGGGGTGAGATGGGGTTCAGGGCATTGTATTGCACAGGTTTTATTCCACCGGAAAGGCCAAGCCTTGCCGATTTATTCTGGTTATACCTGTATGATGATGCCAGGCTGTACCCCCAGCGATAATTGGAGAAACCATATGAAACCTCCTGATTGATCCACAAGCGGTCCTTATTGGAGAATGTTTTGGAAAAACCAGTGCGAAGATAAAGGTTCAGGCCCTGTACCGTGTTGAAACTTAATGTGGTTACCGGTGAGCCGATGCTGTAACTGGTACTGTCGTGTCGCCGGTAGTAGCTATACCCCGAAATAAATGCTCCCCATTTGATCTTATTGCTTTTACGGTCCATCGAATCAAGGTACTCTTTCGAACTGTGCAGTTTCTGTATGCTATCCTCTTTGAAGTAGTTTCTTTTTTCCTCAGCAGTAAGCGGGATCGGGCGATTTTCTTCCCAGTACAGTGAATCCTTCTTATTGGCATCTTCATTGGCTTTTACGATCTCGTTGCCAAAATACCTCCGCTCAAAATCATTATTGAAAATATAGTCGGTAAACTGTGAGTGGAAAATGCCATTGCCGGCAAAGCGTTTGCCAAAAATATTGACAGAAAAATAAAACTGTAACCTTTGTGTAAGCTGCATCCAGGTAGTATCGCTGACCGGAACCATGGTTTTTGCAATTTTTACCGAATCGATGAAGCGCAAATTGGCATCCTTGCCAATATTCATGTCGAGGCTATGCATTCTCCACGAATCCTCAATTATATAAATGTAACCACTGAATACAGGATCGATCTTTCGTTTCGGTATTACCTTTATCTTGTTTACGATATAATCATCTTCAAAATATCTTCCTTCCAGCCGATAGTGATAATAGAATAAGGCATTGGAGGCAATAGGCGAAATAAAGCCCTTTTTATCCATATCTACCGGGATGATGATCTTGTTGTTATAAAAGTTCGACATGAAAAAGGTGATGAAGTTGAAACCGAATCCCTGGTTATCACCACTAACCATCACCGATATCATTTCTTCCTTGAATTTATCAGGTTGCTCAAAACTGATGATCGATTCCGACTCGGACAGATATATAATGCCAATGAGGGAATCGCTTTTTGTGTTCAGTGAGTCCCCGAACATCTTATCCGGCGCTTCTGTGATCCTGAAAATGCCTTTTGTATATGCTTCACACTTGTAGTTATCCACCTGTTTCAGATAATGTTTTCGCATCCTGATGGCATTCCTGATAATCCGATAGGCCGGATCCTCGGCATCAGCGGAGATCACAACCTCATCAAGAGAAACTTCTTCTGTCTCAAGCCGGATATTCAGTGAGAGGGGACTGTCGCTCAATATTATCGTTTCATGGTGCTGCCGGTATCCGACGTATTGGAAGATGAGCTCATATTCTCCGGCAGGCAACTCCAGCTCAAAGTATCCTTCCGGGTTTGAGGCCGTACCAATGGTAGTTCCCAGTATATACACACTGGCAAAGGGGAGTGGCTCACCCGCTTCGTTAGTAATATATCCGCTGATAAGCCCTGCATGGGAAGCATGGCAAAATAAGGCCAGTAAAAGAATAATCCATATTCGCATCAAGACAAATATAACCAATAAGCATCTTCCTTGTAGGATCCGGCCTGAAACCCGGATTTAATTCAAATATAATCATTATTAAAGTGAATTGGAAATTCTGGCACCATCCTTGCAAAATCGTTTTCAGTAAAATCATCCGGATTCTGATAAAAATTGATTTATTTTGTACAAAAAATTTTATTACATGAAACGAATAAAAATCTACCTCCCCCTTCTGCTGATGCTTTTTTCGTTTTTGCAGGTTTCAGCACAGGATACTGATTTCTTTATAGATGAAAGGGATGATAATATTTATTTAGTTGCCAAATTCAATAACCTATGGTGGATGTGCCAAAACCTCAAATATG
>DAOVZP010000129.1 GCA_030635045.1 Bacteroidota bacterium
ACAAACCGCTCTGCTTTAGCCGAGCTTATTACACGAACAACTTATTCACCCAAAATTGCTGGAACCATTCCTGAAGGTACCGTATGAAAAAAGCAAAGCAGTTTGATTATTAAAAAACCTGGATTATGAAAATCAAAACCACCTTCAAGAACGATTTCCTCTTTGAGAAATTAATTAAACCAAATTAATTCATTTACAAAACTAAAGGTGCCGGGCTTATATGTAAAGCCGGAATCAGTTAACGGCTATCGACAATCAGTTTACGGTTGGCAATATCAGATATCGGTAAGTGCCCGGTTGATGAAGGTATTGAAGGGATATAAGGCACTGTAAACATCCAGAAGCTTCTCTGTAAAAGCATCCGATGATACAATCGCATCATCTATCCCAACGGCCACTATATAACTTTTATGTTTCAGGAGGTCAATATCAGCAAAATCAACAGGAAAATCCCTTGGAGGACGCTTCAGGCTCTCTCCTTCCAGCTTCTTAAAATACCTTGCAAATGCGGGTGATTCGATGATTCCCTTAAATTCATCTGCATTATAGTAGATTTCCTGCCGCATAGCCTTAAGAACGGGGGCAGGCGGCATCCAGATGCCACCACCGGCAAACACATTGCCGGGCTCAATATGCACATAATAAGTGGCATATGGGTTTTTCCTTCCTCCCCTGGTCATGGCAGCACCCATATTGGTTTTATAAGGAGATTTATCTTTTGAAAAACGCACGTCGCGATATATTCTGAAAATACACTGTCTGGGCTCCAGCCCGGCAATATCCTTATCAATATCACCCAGCTTTGGGATCAAGGCATTAATGAAGGCTTCGAACTCATCTTTAGCCTCCAGGTAGCGCTTTTTGTTTGCCTGGAACCAATCACGATGATTGTTATTATTTAAATCTTCAAGAAAAGGTATGACATTTTTCATTTTTCTGTATTAACCAGTAGGACCCTACAAAAGTATATTACTATTTAAACATGCATTGCAAAATATTGTTCATCATCGGGTGTATACTGCTGGGCACCCCTGTCTCCATGGCACAGCCGGGCAGCTATCCTGTCGGTGCCAGGGCAATTGGCATGGGGCATACAAGCCTTGTCAACAAAGATTTTTGGGCGGTTTGTAACAACCAAGCTGCGGCGGCATATATCACCGGCATTGAGCTTGGTGTATTCATGGAAAACCGCTACCTCATAAAAGAGATGAACAGGATCGTGATCGGGGGTGCTTTGGGGATAGGTAAGGGAGGCATTTTCGCTAATGTGGATCATTTTGGTGATCATGCCTATTCAGAGATGAAGGCCGGGGCAGGCTATGCATTGCAATTAGGCGAACACTTTGCAGCAGGCTTACAGCTGGATTATCTCAGGATGTCCATCGGCGAAGGCTATGGCAGTTATCATGCCTTTACATTTGAAGGAGGCATCTATGCAATGATCACCGACAAAATATCGCTTGGCATCCATTGTTTCAACCCTGTTCATGCCGGTTGGACACACAGCAAGGAAAAACTTCCTGTCATCATCAGGGGTGGCATCGGCTTCCGGCCTGAAGCATCCATCAGCATCAGTGCAGAGGTCCTTAAATCAACAGCGGAGGCGGCTGTCATAGCTGCAGGTTGTGAATACCGCTACAGGGACAAATTTTTCATCAGGGCCGGCATAACCAGCGGACATGCAAGGTACACCTTCGGGGCAGGCTTCAAATTGAAGAAACTGATGATCGACATTGCTTCTTCAGTCCACTCCTTCCTCGGCTATTCACCACAGCTTTCTATCATCTATATTGTAAAGGAATGAAGCCGGCATTAACAGGATTATTCATATTTGCTGCCTTCACCGTGATCATGGCACAATCATCCGACAGCCTGATGCTTGCCGGAAAAAACCTGATCAGCAGGCAGCTGGAAAACTATGAAGAACTGGCAGAAGCAGGGATCGATCTTAGCGAGCTCACTGAAGACCTGGAGTATTTCCTTGAAAACCCCATTAACCTGAATGATGCAGATAAAGGAGATCTTAAGCGGCTTGTTTTCCTCAATGATATCCAGATCAAGAATTTACTCGACTACAGAAAAAAGTATGGAACATTCCTGTCGATATATGAGTTGAAAGTCGTTGAAGGGCTCGGCAGAAATACGCTGGAAAAGATCCGGCCATTCATAGTGGTTGCTCCTAAAGCAGGCCGGTCTTTCAAGGCAAACAGCCTTCTCAGGGGAAAGCATGATCTGATCATTCGCTTTCAGCGTAAACTGGTCAGGTCAGAAGCCTACAATATCCCGGAAGATTCATTGCAGTTAATAAAAAGCGGCTCCTTTTACCTGGGCGACCCCAATCGTTATTATCTGCGCTACCGTTACCGTGTTTCCGGCAGAATGAGCATCGGCCTGATAGCAGAAAAAGACCCGGGAGAGGCATTTCTCTACCTCCCTGCCGGCCTTTCAGCAAGCATAAGAAACAAAATAAAGCGTGTGCCGGGATTTGATCATTACTCATTTCACTTTGGATATGAAACAAAAGGAATACTCAACTATGCCGTGCTTGGTGATTACCATGCCCGCTTCGGGCAGGGGCTTGTTCTGTGGAGCGGGCTTTCATTCGGTGGCGGAAATGATCCTTCATCAGTGAAACGCTATGCATCAGGCATCCGGCCAAATACATCTGCCAATGAGAATATGTACCTGCGTGGAGGCGCCATATCGCTGAAGTGGAAAGCATTAACGCTGGATATGATTTACTCCCGTATTAAAGCCGATGCCAATATTATATATTCCGACAGTGCCGGTGAACCTGATCATATCAGTTCTCTTCCCAACACAGGCTACCATCGCAGCCTGAATGAGCTGGAGGATAAAAAAAGTCTTCTTCAGGAGCGTTCCGGGGGTCATTTTGCATACACCCGCGAGCGTTTTCAAGCGGGCATCACAGTATGCAGGACAAACTACGGACTCAGCATCGATAAAGGTGATACCCCCTCGGCCTTATACCAGTTTCGGGGAAACAAAAACCTGAATGCCGGCATATATTTTGACCTCTTGCTACGCAAGACAAACCTATTTGGTGAGTTCGCGGTCAGCAAGAACGGAGGATGGGCTTTGCTGGCGGGCCTCACCCATACTACAGCTCGTGGAAGCATTTTCGGACTGCTTGTCAGGGAATACAAGCCTCAATATCAAAATTATATGGCACAGGCACAGGGCAAAAGGAATAATAATGCCAATGAAAGGGGAGTTAAGCTGATGCTGGAGATGCCGCTATTCAGGAAGCTTAGCCTGCAGGCGTCCTTCGATCATTACTCTTACCCGTGGCTAACCAGCAGAACCATAAATATAAAACGGGGACAGGATCATCGTATGCTGTTGCTGTATAAGCCTTCCGGTGGGACCGAACTGGAATTAAAATACAGGTTCCGCTCGGAATTTATCAATAATAATGACCTGCATTCCTGGTTCGACAAACAGGTACAGGAGAAAAAACATGAGATCACTGCTGAAGCGGGCTTCACTGTTTCTGCATCATGCTCAGGAAAGGTGCGTGCGGGTTATACGATAGTGAAAGCCTCTGCTGAGGCATGCAAAAAGGCAGGATCCTTGCTTCTGCTGGATATGTATTATCGTCCGGAAAGGCTTCCGCTCCGGCTCACATTCAGGTATGCATTATTTCATACGGATGATTACGATAGCAGGCTTTATGCCTATGAGCATGATGTTTTGTATGCATCTTCAATGCCTGCGTATTATGGCAAAGGCTTCCGTTTTTATATTCTCACAAAATACAGTCCTGCCCGGTGGCTCGATACCTGGCTTCGCTTCTCCATGACCTGCTATACAGACAGAAATAATATCGGCAGCGGTCCTGATGAAATTACAGGAAACAAGCTGCCTGAAATAAAATTACAACTGCGTATTAAATTATGAATCTGGGGACATACTTACCACCAAGGCTCCAAGACACAAAGATGCACCAAGAATTAAAAAAAATAATATGAAAAAATACTATGAACCAATTCCCAATGATTTAGATGTTATTGGAAGGAAAATTGTTGATGCCGCATACACAGTCCACAAAAGTCTGGGACCAGGATTGCTTGAAAAAGTCTATGAGATCTGCTTTTGTCATGAACTCATCAAGAGGAATCTATCTATTCAAAGACAACTTTATATTCCAATAAATTATGAAGGAATTACATTCGATGAAGGACTCAGATTAGATGTTCTTGTAAATGAATGCATCATTTGTGAACTTAAAGCTCTGGAAACAACCCATCCTGTGTGGGAAGCCCAGGTTTTAAGTCATTTAAAAATCACCGGACTCCGTTTAGGGTATCTGATAAATTTTAATGTACCATTGATGAAAGAAGGAATTAGAAGATTTGTTATATAAACAATCTTGGTGAAACTTGGAGCCTTGGAGTCTTGGTGGTTCAAACCACATAATCACTACCCCCCAAGATCAATAACAAAGATGCACCAGGCAGGCTTAGTTAAGAATTATTTTCCCACTTGTTATAAATAAGCCTGATATACTTTGCATAGAATAGAAGTAAACTCCTCCTGGAATAGAACCCCGGTTAAATTTATTTGTCCCGGGGTGCAGGTTTTCCATTCTTTTTACCTCTTTGCCGGTGATATCATAAAAGACCAGGCTCATATTTTCATTTGAGGAATTGATCTCGATCGTGGCGCTTTCACCGACCGGATTCGGGTATATCCTGACGAATACCTCTGAAGCGGCATTCCTTTCTTCCAAACCTACCGGGATTCCAGGTTGATAAGTAGCTTTACGCAGTATTTTAGGCTCCGGATCGATCTCAATCATCGCAACAGTTTCCTGCACGGGAACAGTAAACACCTGGTAAATTTCATCATTCCATACATTTATTACGGTATCACCTCCACCTTCGTATAGCAATTTAACCTCCACCGGCATCTTGAACAATGGCCGTCTCCCCTGTTGTTCCTGTACCTGCCAGATCAGGAAGGCAAGGCTGTCATCATGATTTTCGAAATTGAAATAATACTCCGGGTAGTAGGCGTCATATATCCATTGCTCGAAGAAGTAATCCAGGTCTTCTCCCGACACATCTTCACACACTTGCTGAAAATCTTCGGTAGTCGCCTGGGCATACATGAAATCAGTATCCGTCGAGTAATTATAAATACAATCCCAGAATATGCTATCACCCAGCACCCCCCGAAGCATATGCAATACATAAGCCCCTTTCCTGTAAATAATACTCTGGAATACGTTGAAAGTATCGCTGGCATTTTGCAGATACAATGTTCCTCCATTCCAATACTCATTACCACTCATATTATCCAGATACGCTTCATAACCATATACCTCCTCATCATAAACAGCTTCAGAATAAGTTGCAAAGCCTTCATTCAGCCAGGCATGGTGCCAGTTTTTACAGGTGATCATATCTCCAAACCACATATGGCCCAGCTCGTGTACTGAAACACTGAACCATGAAGGCAACATGTTATTGGTGATGGTGTTGGTCTGGTTTTCGATGGCACCATAAAAACCAAGCTGTGTCATACCGTATTTCTCTGCTGAAAAAGGGTATTCCCCGAATTTTTCAGAAAAGATATCCAGAGCAAGCGGCATATCTTCGACTCCTGCTTGTGAACCAACCAGATCCTGCTGGAAGACATAATAATCGAGCGGGTAATCTTCTCCATATATGCCGGCA
>DAOVZP010000031.1 GCA_030635045.1 Bacteroidota bacterium
ACAATGTTAACGGGTATTGCAAATGAGTACCCCTGATAATAACCTGTATTAGAAGCTATTGCTGCATTAATACCAATAAGTTCACCCTGCGTATTTACCAGGGCCCCTCCACTGTTACCCCTGTTAACAGCGGCATCTGTCTGGATGAAAGATTCAATGGCTCCCTGGCCACCCAGGATATTGATATCCCTTGCTTTTGCACTTACAATGCCGGCCGTAACCGTTGAAGTAAGGTTAAAAGGGTTTCCAACAGCAAGCACCCATTCCCCTACCCTCACCAGGTCGGAATTCCCGAACTCAATATACGGCAGGCTGTTAACATCTATCTTCAGCAAGGCAAGGTCAGTAGAAGGATCCAGTCCTACGATCTGCCCTTCAAACACTCTTTTATCGTTCAGGATAACCTCAACCAGTTCAGCATCTTCCACAACGTGGTTATTGGTAACGATATATCCATCGGATGAAAGGATCACACCGGAGCCCCAGCCTGAAATGGGATAACTCCTGTTTGGCCTGCGTTCATATCCGAGATATTCTCTCAAGGCACCAAAATAATCGTCATACCCATCGCTCTTAGTGTAAAACTGCGAACGGATATGAACCACCGCATCAACAGTTTTGCTTGCTGCCTCAGTAAAATCCGGGCCATCTACCGGGGCATAACCGGTAAAACCGGCCTGTTGAACAGGCGCAGGTTCCGGATCGTTGATGACCGTGATCGTTTCTGAATTTGCAGTAAACATGGTGATTGCGTAGAACACCACTCCTCCAAGAACAAATATTATCAAAAAGACTAAAGACTTTTTCATGGTATTATTTTGCTTTACAAATCACAACATTTTCGGCTAAAAAATTAAAGCCGGTACATTTTTAACGAAAAACAGCTGCATTATCGTCTGCCGGCACCCTGTTAAATTTTGTTAACCCTGTTTCTGCTGATGATGGTACCGAATGAGCTTTTATTCATATATTTGTTATGCACTTATCAGCGCTATGCTTTATGCGGATCGAATTTGAAAAATACCATGGCACCGGCAATGATTTCATCATGCTTGACATCAGAAATCATACCATTCAGGAAAGTCCTGACATTCTCGCACAACTGTGCGACAGGCATTTCGGGATAGGTGCAGATGGCCTGATCATGCTGGGTAATGCTGCCAAAAGTGATTTCTCCATGCGCTATTTCAATGCCGACGGCCATGAATCAAGCATGTGCGGAAATGGGGGCAGGTGCATCACCGCATTTGCCAAAAGGCTTGGCATGATCAACATGGAGTGCATTTTTGAGGCAATTGACGGCACACACAGGGCAGTCATACTTTCACAGGCCGGAAATGTGTATGAAGTAAGATTACAGATGGCAGATGTCGAAGTCTCAGGCTGGAAGGAAGGAGGCATCTTCCTCGATACCGGTTCTCCACACTTTATTCAATTACGGGAAGGCATTGAAAACATAGACGTTGCCAACGAAGGCAGGAAGCTCAGGAATGGCCCGATGTTCAGTCCCGGCGGGGCAAATGTAAATTTCATAGAGGAAAAAGACGGAATATTGCATATCCGGACTTATGAGAGAGGCGTGGAAGCTGAAACACTATCCTGTGGGACCGGTGTTACTGCAGCCGCCCTGGCATGGGCAATCAGGCATAATTTAGAGGGACCGGTATATCTGCAAAGCCCCGGGGGGCCGCTGAAGGTGCATTTCAATAAAGTGGATGAGCACTTCTCCGATATCTTCCTTGAAGGGCCTGCCACATACGTTTATTCAGGTGAAATTGAAATATAAGAACACATAAATGAGATCAGAGAATTTACAGTTAAGGGCTTTGGAGCCCGGTGACATCGACCTTCTTTATAAGTGGGAAAACGATACCTCTATCTGGCATCTCAGCAATACCCTGACTCCATTTTCCCGTTTTGCACTGGAGCAATATGTTATGAATGCCGGTGATGATATATTCGCCACAAGGCAACTTCGGCTCATGATCGACCTTCATACGGAAGATCCGGCCAGGACCATTGGCTGTATCGATCTTTTCGATTTTGACCCGGTAAACCTGCGTGCAGGACTGGGGATCCTGTTCGTCGAGCAGGAAAGGGGGAAAGGATTTGCTTCAGAAGCACTGGACATAATGATCGACTATGCTTTCAGCCGCCTGAAATTGCATCAGCTGTTTTCTAATGTCATTTCCGGAAATACTGCCAGCCTTGAATTGTTCAAAAAGAAACAATTTTCCGTGATTGGAGTAAAAAAGGAATGGCTGTGGACTGAAAATGCATGGATCGATGAATACTTGCTTCAATTGATCAACAAAAATTCCTGACTTAGGATGGCATACTATCACTCAAAATATGGAACACGAAGAAAAAAAAAGCGCCCCGCATGGGTGAGATTTCTTCTGTGGTTCCTCTTTCTTCTGATCATAGCATCATTGGCCTCAGGATACTATCTTTACAGGCTGATCTATTCCAACAATGTATGGACCCCGGAGGGGAAAGACATATCAATATATATCCCCAGCGATGCTACTTTTGAAGATGTTAAACAAAATCTGTACAGCCAGGGGGTTATCCTGAACCGAACTTCCTTTGAATGGCTGGCAGCCCGTAAAAAATACCCTGAACTGATCAAACCCGGGCACTTCCTGATCAAAGAAGGAATGAGTAATGATAAGCTGATCAACATGCTCAGGCTTGGTGAACAAATACCCGTGCCGGTTATATTCAACAACATCCGGATCAAAGAACAGCTTGCCCAGAAGGTAGGGATGCAGATCGAGGCCGACTCCGGATCTTTGATCAAACTCTTGAACGACTCTGTTTACCAGGCATCGATGGGGTTGGGCACAGAAACTGCGCTTACTCTTTTCATTCCCAACACATACGAATTTTACTGGAACACCAGCGCCCAACAGTTCATAAACCGCATGCACAGGGAATACGAGTCGTTCTGGGGTTATGACAGGGATGAAAAAGCTGCCGGCCTCAATATGAGCCGGGCTGATGTGGTGATACTGGCCTCCATAGTAGAAAAAGAGACCAATAAAAACGATGAAAAGGCAAGGATAGCAGGAGTATATTTAAACCGTTTGCAGAAAAACTGGCTGCTACAGGCCGACCCGACGCTTGTTTATGCTTCCGGTGATTTTGGGCTCACAAGGGTACTTAATGTACACAAGGATATCGATTCACCTTACAACACATATAAATATGCAGGGCTTCCCCCGGGACCGATTTGTATCCCGTCTATTGCTTCTGTGGATGCAGTATTGAACGCGGAAGACCACGAGTATCTCTTTTTCTGCGCCAAAGACGACCTTTCAGGATATCATGTATTTGCAAAGTCGATCACCCAGCACAACCGCAATGCCCGCAGGTATCGTAAAGCCATTGAAAACCGAAAATAGAAAGCACTTCAGCCTATGTTAAGTTCCCTTCATGCTTGCTATCAGTACACCTACGTTAAGGTGAAGAAGATCGTGCTTTTTTTGTTGCTTTGTTGCTTCATCCTGTCATCTACCGCTCAGGAAGACAGTTCTTCCGTGAACCGGAAAAGGCTCAATTTTCTTCTCATCGGCGGAGCTGCAGCCTACACCGGAACCATGTTCGGGCTTTATCATTTATGGTATAAAGACTATCCACAGTCATCATTTCATTTTATTAATGATGGCGATGAATGGATGAGCATGGACAAACTGGGACATGCAACCACCTCATACTGGGTAGGCAGGATCGGTTACCACTCCCTTAAATGGGCCGGTGTTAAAGAAAAGCATGCCGTATGGTACGGGGGATCAGCAGGATTTTTATTCCTCACCACGATAGAGATTTTTGATGGCTTTTCAGCTGAATGGGGTGCCACCGTAGGCGACCTTATCGCCAATGCCGCCGGGGCTGGTCTGTTTATCGGACAACAACTGGGCTGGAAAGAGCAACGATTCATCCTCAAGTTCTCATACCATCCTAGCGAATACGCCCAATACCGGCCGGATGTGCTGGGAAGCACTTCATTTGAAAGAATGCTCAAGGATTACAATGGCCAGACCTACTGGCTCTCAGGCAATATCCATTCATTCCTCAGAGAGGAATCCCGATTCCCAAAATGGCTGAATGTTGCCGTGGGTTACGGAGCTATATTTATGATTGACGGAAGTGAAAACCTGCCGCAATATAATGGAAACCCGATCCCCGAATTCACACGTACAAGTCAGTGTTTTCTGACCCTGGATGTAGACCTGACCAGGATCCCGACACGTTCAAAAGTATTGAAAGGCATTTTTACAGTTCTAGGGTTCATAAAAATACCTATGCCAACACTGGAATATAATGCAAAAAACAACTTTGTATTCCATTATCTGTATTTTTGACCCATGCAAAAAAGCAAGACAATATTCTGGGATTGGAATGGCACCCTGTTGAACGACCTCCACATCTGCATAGATGCTATCAATATCCTGCTCCGGGAAAGGAATAAACCGGTGATCGACCAGCAGATCTATCGTAATATCTTTACGTTCCCCGTAAGGGATTATTACGTAAAAGCAGGATTTGATTTTGAAGCCGAGCCCTTTGAAAAGCCTGCCCTGGAATTTATAGAGCAGTATGAGCAGCTGATAAAAGAAGCAGCATTATTTGATGATGTGACAGAATCCCTGGATTACTTCCGCCAGATGGAATACAAACAAATGATACTATCGGCCATGCAGCAGGATCTCCTGAATGAGCTGGTTTCTTCTCATAATATTGAACATTACTTCAGTAAGATATCCGGTATAGATGATCACTATGCTACGGGCAAAGTTGATACAGCAAGGAAACTGATCTCAGGCCTTAACAGCCATAACGGTGAGCTTATCATGATCGGGGATACCGTGCATGACCATGAAGTTGGTGAGGAACTGGGGATCCGGGTAATACTGGTATCAAGGGGCCACCAGTCAGAGGAAAGGCTAAAAGAGACCGGATGTGAGGTCGCACGTAACTTTAAGGAAGTCATAAAGCTTATCAATCCGTAACATCCATAATGAAAGGCTATGAAAAAGGTCAACAAGGTTGAAGACATCATTAACAGCCGGCTTATCAAGCCGGGAGACATCATATACACTGCCGGAAATGCCGCCACTCCACAGGTTTTGTTAAAGCAGCTGTCCGCTGATCCATCCATCAAAGATGTTGAGATGCTAAGCATCCTTTTGCTTGGCGACATTGCCGAACTCTTTTCCGAGCAGGCATGTAAAAGGATTACACACCGGATAATATTCAATGGTGAACACTCACGTGAGGCCGTGAATACAGGCCGGGCCACATATCAGCTTTTGCACCTGTCCGATATCCCCAGGCAGTTAAAATATAACATAAAGCCTGATGTTGTGCTGCTGCAGGTTAGCGGGCCCGATAACGGAGGAAACTACAGTTTCGGCACCACGGTAGAAGGCGTAAAGGCAGCCGTGGATTCAGCCAGGGCCGGGGGCGGGCTGGTGATTGCCGAATGCAATAAAAAGATGCCTTTTGTGCTTGGAACAAGCATGCACAGCTCAGAGATAGATTATCTGCTGGAGGTTGACTATGAATTGCCAGTCAGCCCGGTACATGATCCTGACGAAAAGGCAAATATGATTGGTAAGATGATCGCTGAGCTCTTCATCAAAGATGGAAGCACACTACAATACGGGATAGGGGAAGTGCCCGAAGCGGTCACCACTGCCATCATCGGGAAAGGAGTAAAAGACCTTGGCATATATACAGAACTCTTCTCGGATGCAATGCGCACCCTTGTCGACAAGGGGATTGTAAACAACCGCTTTCTGAGAAATAATTTCGCAGTGTCAACCATATTCCTTTCGGGTGAAAAAGAAGGATATAATTGGCTCCACTTTAACAGCTCTGTTCAGAGCAGGCCTTCCAACCAGACTAACAATATGATGTATATTTCTGCTCAGCCAAAGATGACAGCCATCAACTCTGCCATGGGAGTGGATCTGCACGGGAATATATGGGCTGATTCTCTCGATGCGAGAAAGATCTATAGCGGCATCGGCGGGCAGGTAGACTTTCTGAGAGGCTCCTACCTGTCGGAAGGTGGCACCCCTATCATTGCCATGAAATCAACCACTGATAAAGGCTATCACAAGATCCTGGATAAATGCCCGGAGGGCATCACCACCACAGCCATCGCTGCAGATCCGATCGTGATAGTTACCGAATACGGGGCCTTTAATCCCGGGGGGCTTAACATCTCCGAGCATGCCATCGGCATCGCACATCTTGCCGCACCTGAGCAACGCGATCGCTTACTGAAGACGATATATGAAAGCAAAGCGTTCCATAAGCCACGACAAGCATTGAAAGAGGTAAGCCCGAAAGGATTTGTGGCTTACGATATGGTATTTTAACTAATAATAACCGAAGATCACTCCTGCCCGGGGACTATTGTTTCTTTCAGGTTACCCCTGATATATCTTTCTTTTTTTATAACGAACCCCTGGTCATCATAATAAACCCACATGCCATCTTTGAGGTTGTTCTTATAGGTTCCGGAAACTTCAGGAAAGCTATTCTGGTGAAAAACCAGCATCAGCCCCTGCAACTCATCATCAATGTAAGTTGCTTTGAGCTTAACTTTTCCATCCGTGAAATAGCGTTTCCACTCACCCTGCTTCAGGCCTGCCTTATAAGGCATCTCCTCGGCAACGCTTCCGGTGGGAAAATAATTTAGCACGATGCCTTCCAGTAGTCCATTTTGATAAAACTCTGTAGATAAAAGCACTCCGTCGTAGTCACTGTAATAAACCCAGCTGCTGTCCTTCTTTTTTTCAAGGTAATTTCCTTTTGCCATCAAACGCCCGTTCTTGTGATATACTTTAGTGCGTGCTCTCCTGCCCTGATCATACATCTCCGATACTGCCTTGATCTTACCGCTCTCATAATAATATTTAAATGTCCCGACGGGCACGTTGTCGACAAAGCGGCCCTCAAACTTCAATAAGCCGTTGACATCAAAAGCCTTCCAGTGCCCCTGTCTATGCCCCTGGGCGTCCACCTTGTTAATATTAGTGTTCACCAACTCCTGGGCGGATCCAAAGAGAACCATGATAAGGAAAGAAGAAAGAAACAGAACTTTTTTCATCGGCCGGTTTATTAGGTTAACGCAGATGAAGCGTATTTATTTATGCAAGGTCAAAAATGCTTATTTTTGTGCAAAATTACTAATTCTGCGATATCTGTGAATACCTATTCTTCACGTCTTCTGGAACAATGTGTAAACGAGCTGGCCAGGCTGCCGGGTATCGGCCGTAAAACAGCCCTCAGGCTTGCCCTGCATATGCTGAAGCAGGAAGACATCTCCGTTGAGAACCTCACCGGCGCCATTGCTGATATGAAAAGCAAGATCAACTATTGCAAGATCTGCAACAACCTCTCCGACGGGGAGATATGCCAGATATGTGATAACCCGAAAAGGGACCGGGGGCTTGTCTGCGTGGTGTCCGATATCAGGGATATTCTTGCCATTGAGAAGACAGCACAGTTCGGTGGTGTGTATCATGTTTTGAACGGTATCATCTCCCCTATTGATGGGATCGGGCCCGGGGACCTTAACATCGACCCGCTTGTAAAACGTGTTGCCGACGGGGGCATCAGGGAGATCATTTTTGCCCTGTCAAGCACAATCGAAGGAGATACTACCTCATACTATATCTTCAAAAAGATCAGTCAACATAATGTTTCGGTGAGCACGATCGCAAGGGGGATATCGGTTGGTGATGAACTTGAATATGCAGACGAAGTGACCCTGGGCAGGTCGATCATGAACAGGATGCCTTATCAAAGCGGCTTAAAATAAGTTTTGCTCTCCGGGATAGTCTTCCTTTTCCTCTCCATTATCATTAAAAAGATCAAGCTGGTTTTCCGTGATGTAATACTCTTCCGGAACCTCTATGGAATAACTGCTGATATATGGCCTTATCATTTTCTTTATCAGCTTATTAGGAGTGGTTTTCCTGGCAGCACAATAGTTAATCAACGATCGTTTTTGTTTGTATGACAAACGGATACGGATCTCACTGTACCTGACTTTTTTCCTTTTCATTTTTCGGGCTGCGGCCATGTTCTTCGCTTAAGCATGGCCAAATTAAGAATTTTCAATGTTGCCTAAAGGAGGGATTGCATTTTGTTAATAACTTCCTGCGCCAATTTATCGGCAGCTTCCCGGCTTGAGCTTTCCGCATATATGCGGATGATGGGCTCTGTGTTTGACTTACGCAGATGTACCCACTCCTTGTCAAATATGATCTTCACGCCGTCGATGGTGATGACCTCCTCTTCCGGATAGGCCATCTCAAGCGCTTGCAGGACGGCATCCACATCTATCTCAGGTTTAAGCTCGATCTTATTCTTGGAAATGTGATAATCAGGATATTTCGCACGCAAAGCGGAACAGGATACTCCCTCCTTCGCCAGAAATGTCAGGAAGAGGGCAATGCCGACCAGTGCATCCCTGCCATAATGGAGTTCCGGATAGATCACTCCACCGTTGCCTTCACCGCCGATCACGGCATTCACTTCTTTCATGAGGCTTACCACATTCACCTCTCCGACAGCAGAAGCGTGGTATTTGCCTCCTGCCAGGTCCGTAATATCGCGCAGAGCCCCGGTAGATGAAAGGTTTGAAACTGTATTTCCGGGTGTATCCCGTAGTATATAATCAGCAACAGCGACAAGGGTATATTCCTCACCAAACATATCCCCATTTTCTGTGATGATGGCGAGGCGGTCAACATCAGGATCTACCACAAATCCTATGTCTGCACCTTTTGATCGTACCTCCTCTGCAATGGCAGTCAGGTTTTCAGGCAGTGGTTCCGGGTTATGCGGGAAATGTCCGCTGGGCTCACAATACAATTCAGTGATCCCGGAAACGCCCAGGGCCCTGAGCAATTCAGGAAGGGCAATTCCTCCGGTAGAATTAACGCAATCGAGCGCAACATGAAAATCACGTTTCCTGATAAGCTCTGCATCCACCATCGGAAGGGCAAGGATAGCTTCTATGTGCTGCTGAATGGCATTTTTATCTTCCGAGTAAACGCCCAAACTCTCGACACCCGGGAATTCAGTCGTATTTTGTTCTGCAAGGTACAGTACACGCGCTCCATCATCAGCTGAGATGAACTCCCCCTTTCCATTAAGCAGTTTCAGTGCATTCCACTGGCCGGGGTTGTGGCTGGCAGTAAGGATGATCCCTCCATGGGCATTCTCGAATACTACCTTCATCTCCACTGTTGGCGTTGTCGACAACCCAACATCGATAACATCTACGCCCATCCCTAACAGGGCGTCGCAGACAAGCGTGGTTACCAGATTGCCTTAAACACGGGCGTCTCTGCCAACAACAAACTTCAGCTTTGCCGCATCCTCTTCTTCACCAATAAAGCCGGCAAAAGCCGAAACAAATTTTACGATATCAATCGGGGTCAGGGACCGGCCCGGAATACCTCCAATGGTACCGCGAATTCCGGAGATGGATTTGATGAGGGTCATGAGGATTTGTTTTCGTGTCTGGCAAAGATAGGAAAAGAAGACCGAAGAACGAACAAGGAGCAACGAAGAACGAACAGAGAAGGCCTGAAGATGGATTCGTATTAGTAAATGCTTCCACGGAAGGAAAAAAACACTATTTTTGCAGGTGATTAAGATACGGAATTATAAGGCATTCCATGACAGAAGAATTTCTTCCATATAACAATGAGGAGCTGATCGCCAGGTTCGAGGAAATGGTAAAGAATAATGAAACCATTTTTTTCGATGTAGACCAGTTTGAGGCCATCATCGACCATTACTTTGAGCGGAATGAGGTGAACATGCTCAGCACGGCGGTGAAATATGCCACGGAGCAGCATCCTGCCAACACCATG
>DAOVZP010000011.1 GCA_030635045.1 Bacteroidota bacterium
AACAAGGACACAAGCAATGCTATCCTGTACCAGCAGCGGGCAATGATATATTTAAGCCAACGTGATCATAATAAGGCCATGCGGGATATGCTCGCTGCCATTCAGCTGGATCCGGGTAATGCAAGTTACCTTCTCACGCTTTCTGACATATATTTAAGCATGGGCTTACTCGACAACTGTGCTGAATCTCTGAATAAGGCACTTGAACTGGATCCTGAAAATACGGAGTCGATGCTGAAATTGTCGGAGATCCATCTTATCCGTAAGAATTACGGGGAGGCCATAGAAAATGCCGATAAGGCCATTATCGTTGATAAAAGCAACCCGCTGCCATACTTTATAAAGGGATATATTTTTGCCGAGGCCGGGGATACTGTCAATGCCATAAAAAGTTACCTGGAGGCCATCGACAGGAACCAGGAATATTATGATGCCTATATGCAGCTTGGCCTGATATACAGCACGGTTGGAAATCGCCTCGCGATAGATTACTTCAATAATGCCCTTAATATTGATCCGCAAAGCATTGAAGCAATCTATGCACTGGCAATGTTCTACCAGCAGGCCGGGGATGCCGAAAATGCTATTGCTGCCTACAATAAGCTTCTTCTTCTGGATCCGCAAAATGTCTATGCCAATTATAACCTGGGCTATGTACACCTGGTACTAATAGGTGATTTTGAGCAGGCCATTGGCTTCTTCGATAAGGCACTGGCACTCAGGCCGGATTATTTCGAAGCCATATATAACCTGGGCTATTGTTATGAACTGCTTGGCGATTATGATATGGCAAGGAACCTCTACAAGGATGTATTAGAGCTTGAGGTGAATTACGAAAAGGCTATTGCAGGGCTGAACCGTATTTACGGGAAGTGAGAGTCGTGTGCTATGACAATTGCGGAAGTTCTGAGGGATTTACATCCTGTAAGTCATAACATTGATATTCATTCCTGCTCCAACGGATGCAAAAACAAGGATGTCTCCTTTGTTTACTTCGTGTGCTTCCAGCTTACCTTTTAATAATAGATCCAATAATGTTGGCACGGTGGCCACAGATGAATTGCCAAGCCATGAGATTGTCATTGGCATGACGTTTTCAGGAATATCAACCATATCATAAAGACTATAAAGCCTTTTTAATATTGCACTATCCATCTTTCCATTAGCTTGATGGATTAGCAATTTCTTAATTTCGCTAAGATGGATATTGCTCTTTTCAAGACAGTTTTTTATCGATTGAGGGACATTTTCAAGCGCATATTGATAAAGCTTTCGGCCATTCATCTTTAAAAAAAAGTCATCCTTGTTTTCATTGTCAGGCTTGTACGATTTACCCATATATAACATCTGGGAATACAAAAACGTATCCGATCGTGCTTTATGTTCAAGTATTCCAATGGGATCATCACTCTTTCTGGCCTCCATAACGGTAGCTCCGGCACCATCTGAATACAACATACTATCTCTGTCGTGTGGATCGGAAACCCTTGACAGTATATCTGCTCCTATAACCAATACTTTTTTTGCATCCCCTGATTTAATGAAATAATCAGCCTGAATAATTCCTTGCAGCCAACCCGGACAGCCAAAAGGCAGATCATAAGCAACGGTAAAAGGGTTTTTTATTTCCAGTTTATGTTTGACCCTGGCGGCTATACTGGGTACAATATCCAACTGTTTGTTGTCTTTCTGTACGTCACCAAAATTATGGGCAACAATTATGTAATCTAATTCTTCTCTATCAATGTTTGCAGACTCTATAGCATCAAGAGCAGCAAAATATGAAATATCAGAGGTTACCAGATTGTCTGTAACATGGCGTCTCTCTGCAATAGTGGTGATTTCCAGAAATTTATCAATTATTTCCTGATTCGTTTTTTCTAGCTTTTTTCCGTCTGTGTCATAAAATTCATTTTTGAGAAAATCCTCGTTTTTAACCCGTTTTGACGGGATGTAACTGCCTGTTCCTGTAATCACACTGTAGTAAGGGCTGTTCATATTTATAGTTCACATTTTTTGCTGAAATTGAAAGTAAAGGTAAGTATTTTAGGGAAATAATAATTAGTTGACGGTTAACGGTAGGCGGTAGGCAGTCATTGATCTCATGACACCCCCTGTACCTTGCCCCCTGTACCTTGAACCCAATAACATCCCTACATCAGCAAGCTCCCAATCTGATAAACCGCAAACGCCGCCACCCATGCCAGCCCGGTAGTATATCCGGCTACGAAAAGTGCCCATTTCCAGCTGCCTGATTCTTTCTTAATTGCTGCAATAACAGCTATGCATGGAAAATAGATGAGCACAAAGATCATGAATGCCAATGCCGCAATTGGCGTAAATACCTTTTCTCCCATACGGGGACCAGCGGTATATTCTTGTTCACGTATTTTACTTATCAGGCTTACATCCTGACCGGATTCACCTACTTCATATAATACCCCCATCGTGCTAACCACTATTTCTTTTGCCGCTGCCCCTGCAATAAGGCTGACGGTCATCTTCCAATCGAAACCCAACGGACGCATCACAGGTTCTATAAAACGCCCGATAATGCCAATAAAGCTATATTCCTGCCTTTTGCCTTCCTTTAGCCTGTTAACGCTGTCGAGGGCCATCGTTTTTTCTTCTGACAGCCGTATGCTCATGTCTGAATCGTCCGGATTGGAGGCAATCCTTGCATCATAATTATTGCTGATATCCTGGCTTTGCATGTTGAAATGAGACAATTTTTCTTCATTCCTGGGGAAATACCCCAGAAGCCAGATTAAAAGTGATGCAAGCAGTATGATACCTCCCATCTTTTTAAGGTATTGGGATCCTTTGTTCCAGGTATGCCGCAAGATATTCCTGATTGTGGGGATACGATACGGCGGAAGCTCCATTACGAAAGGTGTTTCACTGGAGCGGAATATGGTTTTCTTGAGGATCAGAGCCACCAGCGCTGCAAGGATGATCCCGATAATATATATCCCAAACAGTATAGTACCCTGGTATTTTGTGAAAAAAGCGCTGATGATCAGAACATATACCGGATACCTTGCACTGCACGACATCAATGGCGTGATGAACATGGTTACCAAGCGATCGCTTCTGCTTTCAATGGTCCTGGTAGCCATTATTGCCGGTACATTACAACCGAAACCCATCAGCAATGGGATAAAGGACCTGCCGTGCAGTCCCACTTTATGCATGATACGGTCGACAATGAATGCCACCCTCGCCATATAGCCTGTGTCTTCCATGAGTGAGATAAAAAGGAAGAGTATGAGGATGTTGGGCAGAAAAACTATCACTCCGCCAACACCGCCAATGACCCCATTCACCAGCAGGTCGCGGATCATTCCTTCTGGCATTATAGCTGTAAGTTCACTGCCTGTAATATCTACCAGCCTGCTGATCCATTCCATGGGATAGGAGCCTATCAGGAAGGTGGCCTCGAACATGATCCACATGAAAAGGAAAAATATGGGGTAGCTCAGGTACTTGCTGGTAATATACCTGTCGACAAACCTTGATCGTCTGCCTTTTTCCTTTTTACCCGCTTTGAAAGTTTCTTTTAGCGCCCCGCCAATGAAACCGTAGCGGGCATCAGTGATAAGGGTTTCAGTATCTTCCCGGTGAAGGTTCTCAAGCTTTTTGATCTCCCTGTCAGCATCATGCCTGATCTCTGCATAATTTGCTTTTTTTTCAAGCACTGATGTTACAGAATCATCTTTTTCTAACAATTTCAGAGCATAATACCGGGGGGCTGCAGGGTAGGGGACACTTGTATCTTTTTTGATGATTGCCTGTAAATGATCAATGGCATGCTCTATATCCTGTCCGTAGTTGATATGGATATGGCGAACATCGGGGTCCTTATCCTCAAAAACATCAATTACCTTCCGGAAAAGTTCATTAATACCTTTCTTTTTGGTTCCTATTGTTGGTACAAAAGGAATCCCGAGCATCTTTCCCAGGGCTTCAAAATCAAAAATGTCTCCTTTTCCAAGCATTTCATCATGCATGTTCAAGGCCACCACCACCCTGATATCCATGTCGATAAGCTGGGTAGTAAGATATAAGTTTCGCTCAAGGTTTGAAGCATCGATCACGTTCACAACAATGTCGGGCATTTTTTCGCGAATATGCTCTCTTACAAACAGTTCTTCGGGGGTGTAATGCGATACTGAGTATGTTCCCGGCAGGTCGGTGATATTAAAAGTATAGCCGTCAAGATTGAAGCGCGCCAGTTTAGAATCTACGGTCACACCTCCATAGTTGCCGGTCATCTGCCTGGAATGTGAAGCAATATTGAAAAGTGTCGTCTTACCGGAATTAGGGTTGCCGATCATTGCCACATCAATGATCTTTCCTTTTTCATTGGCGATATTTGCCAGCGGGTCAGCATCAATAACCCCCTCAAACCTGGTATTGATAAGATTTTCCGGTACCTCCCCGGGAGTAACTACCTCGATCAACTCAGCTTCACTTCTCCTGAGGCTGACCTCATAGCCCATGACCTTGTAATCGATCGGGTCTTTCAGTGGGGCAGAGCGAATTACAGTTACTTCTTTACCTTTTATAAACCCCATCTCAGTAATGCGCTTTCTGAAAGCTCCACGGCCTCTTACCTTGGTAATGATGCCTGTCTCCCCAATACCCAGATCACGCAAACTGGTCATGAATTTTAATTTAGATTTAATAAAAGAAAGGCAAAGATATCGAATAAGCACAATACATTCTGTGTTACTGATTCTAAACTTTGTCTAAATAAGTGATGCTGGATGCTGTATGCTGGTTGCTGATTGCTGGAAGCTGGTTGCTGATTGCTGGAAGCTGGTTGCTAAATGCTACCAACAGCCAACAGCCTACAGCCAACAGCCTACAGCCAGCAGCCAACAGCTTACTCATCCAGCTCAGCATAATCATCTTTTATCTCATGCTGATACAGAAGGTGATGAACGTTCTTCTGGATACGCAGCAGTTTATAACCCCAGTTAGTTTGAAAAAGATGCCCGCATTCTGCTATAGCATTGATAATGGAGTCAGCTGTATTCTTGCTGTACAGGGACACAAAGTCTTTAAGGTCCTGATATATATCTGTCAGGTGTTCGCCCATGCTGCCTTTGGTGATCTCTTCGCCCTGGAAGCTTATTTCATCAATAAACCAGAATTCATCGTCACGTCCGAATTTATTTCTCAATTCATTGAAAATATTCTCCCATACCTCCTCAGTAACATATCTTTCGTATGCTTCAGGGTTTTCTGGTTTGAGCTCAGGGATAAGGGATCCCTTCAGGTACAAGAGGGGTGAAATTTTATTGATGTATTGCAGGATATCTTCTTTACTGTAATCATAAGCTTTTTCAATAAACATGCAATATTCATTTGCAACGGTAAGCAATTCGATGACCTGCTTTTTATGATTGCCTGTATCTTGCTGATCTGCCATGGTTTAATTCTCCATTATTAAGGGTGGATGATGAATCTAAAGTAATAGTGACACTGCAAATTTCCTAATAAAATTTTGAAAACAGCGTTAGAATGCTTATTTTTATGATGAACCCCGTATTTTATGAAATTATTAGAGTTGAAAAAGGAGTTGTTATCTGCTTGCATCATCGAGATCGATGAGCGTGCAGATTCCCTGCGTAAGGTCATGGATGATGCCCAGCAAAGTGCAAATGACTACGGGCAGCCCAAGGACCGCTATGATTCATATCGAACCCAGCTGCTGCGGAAACGGGACCTGTTTGGCAAGCAATTGTACAAAATACTCGAACAGCGCAACCTTCTGGAAAAGATAAATACCGAGAGGGCCAATGATACGGTAAAGTTTGGTGCTATTGTAATTACAAACAAACAGAAAATGTTTGTTTCGGTCGGCATTGGTAAAATGGAATATGGGGGAAGTGATTACTTTGTCATTTCCCCGGGCGTACCGTTTTTTATGGCAATGGAGGGAAAGAAGGCCGGAGATTCATTCGAATTTCGTGGGCAAAAGTTCAAGATACTTGAGGTTTCATAATTGGACTATCTGTAGGCCTGTACCCCAGGTGGTTTAGGGAGGAAATTATCGAATCTGGGTGTTGGTATACCACCCATGTTAAACAATATATTGTTCTGATCAGAGGGAGAATTCGGATAAATGCCTATGCTTAATTCCAGGGTGTTAAATACCAGGTTATCGTTCTTTATTCTTATCCCCAGCCCATATGCGGAATAAAGATAATTATCAAAAATAGTATTCTCCGTAGACCCTATCATTCCAAAGGAAGCATATCCAAAGAAAACAAAGCGGAATCCCATGAATACCCATGGGGTAAAGACAACCGGTTCAACATGAAAGCTGAGTCGTTCCTGTCCTGTTAGCAGATAGCTGTTAAAACCATTTATCCCGTTATTTCCATCAAAACGCAGAAATTCACCGGGAAGCCTGTCAATTCCCAGTGTATACCATATATGTGTGAACAACCTGAAATGACTATTTCGGAATCTATATAGCCCGGATGCGTAGTTTAAACGAATTTTTAACAATCCTTCCTGTAAATTATTTTCCCGGTAAAAGCCACCGATCCCGACTTCACCGAACAGGTAACCAAATCGATTAATATAGTCACTGGCTGAGATAGTAAATCCGGAATATAGCCTGTTATAATGCTTGCCGGCTTCGAACCCGGCTGTAAGGTTAAGCCTGAAACCGAAAGGGACGTCCTCTGTTCTTCCGAACTCAAAGAAATAATTAGATTTATAAAAGTTATTCTGTGAGAGGCTGATACTGCCCAGCAATAAAGTTGAATTCCTGTAATAGCGTGTATATTCAGGGGTTACAAAGGGTTTTTTCAGATAATGTTTATTTAATACTGTAATCCCCGGAGTCAGGTACACACCGTGCAGTTTGGAGTCAGGAGCTTCATAAATCCTGATGGTATGCCCCAGATATGCGCTTTGAATCTCAAGATCCACATCCTGTATCGTTAAAACGGAATCCTGGTTCAGGTAATAGTCATCGAAAACATATCTCCTGTAGGCCATGCCCAGGCCGGTATTTATAGTGGGAGGGAGGTATCCCCTGGAGAAACTAATATTGTACTGGTGCTGATCATCAACATATGTATAACCAAGATTTCCCCGGATAAATGACCCGTTTATATTTCGTATAGTGTACTGCCCATGGTCGAAACGTGCAACCGGTGACCTGTTAGTAATGACTGACATCTCGCCTTCCACCCTGTGGCCCAGGCCGTAAAGGTTTTCATTCCATATTTTAATTGTGAAGTTGTTGGCGCTTTTTATAATCGGATTGAACCCAAATGCAAATTTGTCTTTGGTTATAAACAAAAGGTCAACTGTATCAGTATTTTCTGTAGGCACGACTACGATCCTTGTGTCTTGAATATATGGCAGATTTCTTATTATCAACTCATTATCAGCCAATACGAGGGGATCGATTATTTCTCCACTGCTAATCAGTAAATTGCTTCTTAAAATGTACGACCGGGTTGCAATATGCAATGAGTTACCAAGCTTTCCAACCCATGTATAGGGAACTCCGGAGGTATCGTCCAGGCTGGGTCCAAAAGGCTCAAGCGCCATAAATTCAATATTTCTGATGACCTTTCCTTTATATGCATCGAAAGGGCTTGCACTTTGTTCGGGTTGCTTGTCTTTAGCTGTTTTACCTGTTCCGGGGTCTACAAAAACCAATTGAGACATTGATTGCATCAATTTGTTTGTTGATGTCTTTTCCCGAATGTTTTTATAAGTATTTGCCTCATTAATCGGCGGATAGCGTGAAATCATGTATTCCAGCCTTACAGGAACCAGAATGAGTGAATCATCCATCACAAAGAAACTTGTATCCGCAGAAATAAAAAACCTGCCGCCTTTGATCTTCACACGTTTTGTTTCACCATTATCCTGTGCCCGGAGCAGGGTAGGGCAGATCGCCAGGATAAACATGATCATGACAATACAGAAGGTATAATAATATTTCTGACAGTAAACAGGCATTGAACAAATTTAAGCATTCCAAAAACTTATCGCAAATATGAAAATTTCTGATACTAAAAAACTTAGCCGTAGCATACTCGAAACAATAAAAAATGAGCGAATTTAGCCCTGCCTTGAATTAAGATTACAATTGTAAACACTATCAATTAAGAAACTGTAATACAGGGTATTGGCTATTTGTTTACCAATGTATCAAATTGATATTCAGAACACATAATTAACAATTGTATAATATCTTTGAATATTAACATTATATTGTTATTATAAGATTCTAATTCAATGTAATAAAGATATTATATAAAGCATTACTTTAATGATATAGGATTAGTAGAGATCAAATTCAAATACTAGTTATAAGGCAGAATAACAGGTTGTTAACTATGTAGAATAATAAATTATAACATGTTACAGTTGTAATCAAAAATTAGTCACACATGTAATGTAAATATTTTGTACATTTGTAAACTATATTTAACGCATGTTACTTTTGTAAACGATGATTGACAGGATATCCCAGTTGCTAAAAATGAAGAAAATGAGTGCATCTCAATTCGCCGACGAGGTCGGTGTACAGCGCTCCAGTGTATCTCATGTTTTGTCGGGCAGGAATAAACCAAGCCTGGATTTTATTACCAAAATAATAGAAACCTACCCTGACATAAATTCAGATTGGCTGATAAGCGGTAAGGGTGAAATGTGGGATAATAAGAAAAGTGATGCCGGCGAAAGGCAGGATTCTGAACATGAAAAAGGCGAGGATCTGTTTTCAGGAGAGGATAATATCCCTGAAACTACTGTTTTGCCCACGGTGGAAGCCAAAGTTACATCAGGAAAAGGAAAAACCGATAACAGAAAGACTGCCACCGGTTCTAAAACAATTGATAAAATTGTTTTTTTCTATCACGACGGGACATTTAGTGAATATGCCCCTGAATAGTAAATTAGAATCTTTCAGTTGCTGAAAAGAAGAAGTTACCCTCTATCTCAGCATTTTCATCGCTGTCGGATCCATGTACAGCATTTTCACCGAGGGAAGTCCCGTAAAGCTTACGGATAGTGCCTTCTGCGGCTTCTGCCGGGTTGGTGGCACCAATAAAGTTACGCCATGCTTCCACAGCATTATCCTTTTCAAGGATAGCAGCGACAATAGGCCCTGACGACATGAATTCGGTCAGTTCGCCAAAGAATGGCCGCTCACTGTGTACAGCATAAAATGCTTTTGCCTGCTCTATGCTTAAACAGGTATATTTCATTGCTTTGATCTTAAAGCCTCCTTCAGCTATTTTGCCCATAATAGGGCCGATATAAGCTTTTCGCACGGCTGTCGGCTTAATCATGATCAATGTTTTATTTCCACTCATATTGTAAAATTTAAATTAATGATGCGCAAAAATAATAATAATATGACTTACGTTACATCTATCAAACGCTCTTTTAGTTACTTTTGTACCACATTATTCCAATAGCAAACATTTTTCTTTGAAAATCAATAATATATCTGAGTTATTCGCACTGATCGACAGTAGCAAAAAAATAATTGTTACTACACATACCAATCCTGACGGTGATGCCATTGGGTCTTCCCTGGCTTTGTTTCATTATTTTAACGGGATCGGGAAAGATGTCAGCCTGATAGTGCCTAATAAGTATCCGGGCTTTATATCCTGGCTTCCCGGAAATGAGCATATTATTGTTTTTGAGGATGACAGGAAGCGTGGGAAAGCTGCTTTTGCAGAAGCTGAACTGGTATTTTGCCTTGATTACAATGCGATTCACCGCTCAGGGAGCCTGCAGGAGCTGCTGAAGGCAACAGAAGTCCCAAAGGTAATGATCGACCACCATCCGGAGCCTGAGGTGGAAGCCTTCGAATTCATAAATTCTACGACCCAAACTTCATCAACTGCGGAGTTGATCTATAATTTTATCATAGAGGCCTCTAAAAAACCTTCTGTTACAAAAGATATTGCCACATGCCTTTATGTTGGTATAATGACTGATACCGGTTCATTTAGTTTTGCCTGTAACCGTCCGGATACTTTCCAGGTTACTGCCAGGCTCCTGGAAACAGGGATAGACGCTGAATGGATCCACCGAAAAGTCTATGACACATTTTCTGAGGACAGGCTTCGCCTGCTGGGCTTTTCATTGAGCGAAAAACTGGTGGTCCGCCCTGAATATGCAACAGCTTATATTTCATTATCCCAAAAAGACCTCGCACGCTTCAATTACCGGGTAGGAGATACGGAAGGCATCGTGAATTATGCACTTTCGATAAAAGGAATAGTGATGGCCGTTCTGCTTACTGAGCGTAAAGGAAAGATCCGCCTCTCTTTCCGCTCAAAAGGGGCATTTTCGGTCAATGAGATAGCTAAAACACACTTCCATGGCGGCGGGCACAGGAATGCTGCCGGTGGTGATTCTTTTGATTCCTTCGAAAGCACAATAGCCAGGCTGGAGGAACTCTTGCCGGTATACAAGGAGTCACTTCTTAAAATTGAAGATGACTGATCACCATATGAAAAATCAGGCATTATATTCCCTGCTAATGATCATTGCATTATCGCTATTATGTGCTTGTAATGGTGATACGCCTAAAACAAGCAGGCCTGACAAAAAGGATTATAAAGAACCTCTGCTGGAGGCCAATCGCCATGTTGTCAGGACTGAAAACCGGCATATTGAAGATTTTCTCCGCCGTTACAAATGGGATATGAAAGAGAGTGGCAGCGGATTGCGATACATGATCTATGAAGAAGGAAATGGCCTCCCGGCAGGAAAAGGAATGTTGGCTACAATAAACTATACCATTAAGGTTATCACCGGGGATATTGTTTACAGTTCTCAACAGGATGGGCCTCTGACTTTCATTGTTGGCAAGGGAGAGGTAATCAGTGGTTTGGAAGAAGGTATTTTATTGCTGAATGTTGGAGACAAAGCAAAATTTATTATACCTTCGCACCTCGCTTACGGCCTGGTTGGGGATGGGAATTTGATCCCCGCCAAAACCACCTTAATATATGATATTGAATTAGTGAATTTAAAACAATCAAATTAATTAAAACATTTGTAATGAAGTATTTAAAAAATCTGACGGTCTTTGCATTGGCCGTACTATTTATTGCGTCTTGTGACGATAGCTATAAAGTAGCCGAATCAGGACTGGAATATAAATTTTATGTTCAGAATGAGGGGGATAATCCCGAGGTAGGGGATTTTATCACATTGGATATGTTCTATGGAACTGATGACACGGTTCTGTTTGACAGCAAAAAGATTCCTGATGGCCTGACCTTCCCACTGGATTCACCTTATTTCGAAGGTGACCTTTTTGAAGGCATTATGATGATGACCAGGGGCGATAGCGCTTCTTTCAGGATGAGTGCTGATTCTTTTTACCTGATTGTTGCAGGCGCTCCGGAGCTCCCTCCGTTTATCGCACCGGGAAGCATCATGACCTTTGAGGTGAAGCTGCGTGACTTTGTAAATAGCGAACAAAAGGCGATAGAAGAAGCAGAAGCACTTGAGGCAAGAAGGCTTGAGGCTGAAGTTGAATTTGCAGCTTATATCGAAGCAAATAATATTACTGTTGAACCACTGGAATCGGGTTTGATCTTTATCGAAGAGAAAAAGGGCAGCGGAGCAAACCCCAAGGCTGAAGATATGGTAAGCGTGAACCTTACCGTAAAACTTATTGACGGAACAAAAATATTCTCAACCGAAGACAGGGGAGAGCCATTTGAGTATCAGTATGGCCAGAGTTTCGATACCAAAGGACTTGAAGAAGGTGTTGGTATGCTCAGGAAGGGTGGAAAAGCCACTT
>DAOVZP010000110.1 GCA_030635045.1 Bacteroidota bacterium
ATGGGGGATATGGCTGGTACGGCGTCAGCTATCTTCACAGCTTCCAGATATTGAAGAGTTGTGGTAATGTGAATGTTACCGAATACGGTGGTTCACTTTCCTCCGGCGGGTCAGAACGGTGGATGTCAGGATATGATGATTACTACAGCGGCATGTCGAACAGGATCAATACTGCTTTTCAGATCAATGTAGGAACAGCTGATGGACTGGAAATTTTCAAGCACTGGATCAACGACCACATGGAAGGTGCTACGGTGGGTGGTGTTGGCAGCTTTTACTCACAATATACATCAGTGACAAACACACTCCCAACGGGTACCCCTGAAGAAGGGAAATATGTACTTACCGCTTTTGGCGGATATGCCAATCATGCTCAAACCATTGTTGGGTATAACGACTCCATCAGGTGGGACTACAACAACGATGGTCAGTATACTAATCACATAGATATCAACGGCGATGGCGAAGTGAACATGAAAGACTGGGAGATCGGTGGTTTTAAGATGGTGCAGAGCTACGGGGGTGCACCTACCTGGGGCGACCAAGGCTATTGTTACATGATGTATAAGACTGTTGGCGATAAAATAGGAGAGGGCGGTATCTGGAACCATTGTGTACATGTGCTGGATGTGAAAGAAAACTGTGAGCCACAGGCAACAATGAAAGTAACCCTAACACATGATTCGCGGGACAAGATCAAGGTGGTAGCAGGTGTTTCCAATAACATCAATGGCGCATCACCTCAGTATATACTTGAATACCCGATCTTTAACTATCAGAGTGGCGACCAGTACATGCAGGGTGGCTGGAGCCCTCCCGGAAACAAGACCATTGAATTCGGCCTTGACATCTCCCCGCTTCTGAGCGAAATTAACCTGGGACAGGATGTAAAATTTTTCCTGCAGGTATATGAATACGATCCGGGGGCAGAAGGCACAGGACAGATCAACAGTTTTTCCGTGATCAACTACACCGATGGCTACCAGGAATACACCTGTGCGCAATCCAATGTCCCGATTAATGAAAATGATCTTACAAGCCTCAGCCTTATTGCAAACTTTGATTTCGACCGGGTGGAGATATTAAATGCCGTGCTGCCACCCGCAACGGTAGGGCAACCTTATTCGACACAGCTAACGGTATCCGGAGGAAGCGCGCCCTATACATTCAGGCTCTTGAAACAATATGCAGAGGATGCTTCAACGGAAACTTTTCCGATGATCAGCCAGAACCAGCTCTACCCGAACAATAATAGCAAGGGTTTTGTAACGCAGGCTCTCGATTTTGATTTCCCCTATTATGATTCTGTTTATTCTTCTGTAACGATCCATGTTGATGGGTATCTGATGTTTGACGAGCAATTATTTCCCTACCCATACTTCTATGACGATATGAACCTTTTCAAGATCACCAGGCATATCTCCCCCTTCATGTGCCATGCCATCCGTCTTTACAGTTCTGACGGCGACGGGATCTGGTATGAAGGTGATGACACTCAGGCCACTTTTCGATGGAACGCATCTATCGACGGCTTCAGCACTTCATCAGATATCAATGTGGCAGTCAGGTTATATCCAGGCGGGAAGATAGAATTCCTTTATGGCGATATCGTTATCGGCGATGATGTGTTGTGGGTACCCGGGCTGTGTGACGGCAATGAAGATGACATGCAATTCTCAAACTTCTATTTCGATGAGCTGCCACAGGCCAACAGCCTGTACGAGTACGAGCGCTATGATTATCCGGAAGGGCTGAGCATAACAGAAGGCGGCCTTATCACCGGCACGGTGCAACAGCCTGTAAACGGTGAAGCCATGACCTTTAAGGTCACCGACAATAACTTCGTTTACGATAAGAAAACTCTTCTCTTCTCAACAATGGGAATCCAGATAGTGGATTCAATATCTTCCGGTGGTGATGAAGTAATCGAATATGGTGAAATTGCTAACCTTAGTGTCGAGCTTACTAATCTCGAAGTCAACCCCATCACCAATGCCAGCATGACCATCAGCACGGATGACCCCTATATCACCATTTTGGATGACTATGAAAATATAGGCAACCTGAATGTAGGACAAACTATATTCCTTGAAAATGCATTCAGTTTTCAGGTTGCCTCTGACATCCCCAATGATCATCCTTTTGAGATAGAGACCAGTATCACAGGCTTGCGGCAGATATGGGAAAGCTCCCTCTATTATGTCGCGTATGCACCTGTTATAGAACTCCTTGAGGTAGTTATTGATGATACTGAGAATGGAAGGCTGGATCCGGGGGAAACCTGTGATATGCTGATCCATATTAAGAATACGGGTGGCAGCCGGGCTTCTATGGTGAACTGTGTCCTTGACTGCACGGATCCCAACATTACCATCAATGAAGATACATACTATGTTTCTGTGCTGCATACCGACAGCAGCGCAATCCTTGTCTATAATGTAAGTGTAGATCCTGCAGCTCCCATTGGGCATGTTGTGGATTTCGACATCGACATGAGCGGGATTATGGGATTTGAAACCACTTTAACTTTCGATCAGCGCATCGGACTGACGGTAGAGGATTTTGAAACCGGGGATTTCCACCTCTTCAGCTGGGGATTCAAAGGTGACCGCAACTGGATCATTGATGAAATGTATGCCTATGAAGGCAATTTCAGTGCACGCTCAGGCAATATCACTCACCTGCAGCAAAGTGCTATGATCCTCGACCTCGAGGTGCTGGAAGCAGGCGACATCAGCTTTATGAGAAAAGTAAGTTGTGAAGATGATGTGGACAACAACTATGACTACCTTTCTTTCTACATCGATGATGCAGAGCAAGCACGCTGGGACAGTATCCTCGACTGGGAAGAGGTAAGCTTTCCTGTTGAAAACGGCTATCACAGGTTTGAATGGAGATACACTAAAAACAGCAGTGTGAGTGCAGGCCTTGATGCTGCCTTTATCGACTATATAAATTTGCCCTCATGCCTGGATGCTCTGCCGCATTTAACTTTCTATCCTGAAGATTTTGATAAAGCCATGTTCCCTGACGAACAGGATACGGACACCCTCCTTATCAGCAACCCGGGTGAAGGCGATATCGATTTCACTATCGTGATAACAAGTGTTACGGATATAAAAGGTGACGGCATCAGGAGTATTGCCGGCTCATACCTTGAGTGCGACCAGACAGAATTCAACAGCGGTGAACCATTCAACTGGTCATTTACCCTCTATAATGGAAGTGATGACAGTGAATGGCTGCAAAACCTGAGCATACAGACTCCTGACGGAGTAGTGGTCGAGTCGGCAAGCAACTTCACCGGTGGCAGTGGCGGCGACCTTGAATTCAATGGCAGCTTTGGAAATGGTGCCCTGCTGAACTGGTATGGGGAAGATGCTTCAGGATGGGGAGTGGTTCACGACGGAGAATATGCATATGGTAATTTCAGTGGTTATATTGAATCAGGATTTGCCGAAGATGCTATCCTCGACTATGTGATCACAGGCGATATCTATGGCAGTGAACCACATGTGCTCGAAGGAGAGATCACACTAAGCAACCTCGGCGGAAATGTACCCTGGATAAGCTGCGACATCTATGAGGGAACCACTGCAGGACAAACTGATAAGGAGATCATGGTCACTTTTAATACAGATGGCCTGGACGACGGACACTACTACTGCAATATTATCGTAAGGGATAATTTCCAGCACGAAAACATTATCCCTGTACACCTGTTGGTCGACACAGACCTGGGCAGCAATGAGCATGCAGGCTCAGCTGTACAACTGAATGTCTTTCCCAACCCCTTCAGCAACGAAACGAATATCATGCTTCAACTCACCGATCCCGATATTGTGAGCATAAAAGTATGTGACCTGGAAGGCAGGACCATGGCCGTGCTGGCTGATGGCGAGAGCCTTACCGCCGGCCAACATTCGTTCAGGTGGCTTGCAGGGGAAGGGGCGGCTGTTGAAAACGGCATGTACTTTATCATTGTTGAATATGGCTCTGACAGATTGGTGCAAAAAATTATCAGGTACGATTAAATACCGCTGCAATGAAGGTGCCGGTGACCATATTAATAATCTTCTTTGGCATGCACAGTTTGTTTGCCCAGGAATTTATTAAGCCGTTACCCAAAAATACAGCACCTCCGCTTAATGCGTATGATTCGGTTATGCTTTCCGGCTTGCCGGAGCTTAAGGCAATTCCGGTTTTAAAAAGCAGTGAGCTGCCGTCTTTTCTTAACAATGCACAACTGCCATACTACCGGCCGATATACCAGCAGGTCAGCTCTGAATGCGGACAGGTAAGCGGTATAGCATACAATTTCACTTATGAGATAAACAGGCTGCGCGACCTCCCTGCCAACCTGGAGGAGAACCAGTATCCACCGCACTTCCCATATAATTTTATGAATGGTGGCCATGGCTGGCATGGCGTAAGTTATTTTCACAGCTTTGAGATCCTGCGAACACTTGGATGTCCGAGCGTTGAAAGCTATGGGGGTATGGCAGCCGGGGGCGATACCAGGTGGATGACCGGATACGACGATTATTACGATGCCATGAAGAACCGGATCAGGGCCGTATACCAGATCAAGGTGGGGAGCCCGGAAGGATTGATGACATTAAAACACTGGTTACATAACCATCTGGATGGATCTGCAATAGGTGGTGTGGCCTCATTCTATTCCAGTTCTCCCTGGAACCCAAAGATCCTTGCCAACACTACTCCTGATGGTGGCAAGCATGTTATCGTGAGTTGGGGCGGAGACCCCACACATTCCATGACCCTTGTCGGATATAATGATTCTATCAGGTGGGACTACAACAGTGATGGGCAGTATACCAACAACATAGATATCAATGGCGATGGCGATGTGAACATGAAAGACTGGGAGATCGGCGGACTCTTATTTGCTGACGGATGGGGCAGCGGTATCAACTTTGCCGACAGCGGCCTCTGCTACATGATGTATAAGACCCTGGCAGAGAAAACCTGGGAAGGAGGCATATGGAACCATGCTGTTCATGTGCTTGATGTTAAAGACCTGGAAACACCATTGCTCACTGCTAAAATACAACTTGAGCATACCCGGCGCGGCATGCTAAGGGTACAGTGTGGTGTTTCATCAACCGCCGGTGATACACTGCCTGAATATATCATCGGGTTTCCTGTTTTCAATTTCCAGGGTGGAAGCCAGTATATGCAGGGCGGCATTTCACCCGAAGAAAATAAAACCATCGTATTTGGCCTCGATATCACACCCCTTCTGGGCTATATAAATACTGAGAGTGATAATCAATTCTTTCTTATTGTCGAAGAACGTGACCCCGGCAGCCTTGCCGTGGGCAGCATTAAGCATTTCTCCATTATCGATTATTCGAATGAATACCCGGCAGCATTTTATTCCAGCGATCCGGTGGTCCCGATCACCAACAATGGCTTTACCTATGCATCCGTTTTGATTCCAACGGATTTAGATATCATGAAGATCAAAACCTCCGCTCTGCCTCCGGCCGTGGTCGGTGAACCTTATGCATTTCAAATGCAAAGCGAAGGAGGAACCCCTCCCCATCAATGGCATCTGGTCAAACAAACCACAGAAGAGGTTTTTACACAGGAAATAAGTACCCAGGGCACCTATATGGAGCCTGACAACTGGAGCTACGGGAATATCCCTTATCCATTGCCTTTTAGTTTTCCGGTATATGAAAACCTTTATGATACCATATATATACACCCCGGCGGTTTTATCATGTTTGAAGATACGCAGTACCCCTGGCCATACCTGTACGATGAACAGCTCCTCATCAGGAATATAGCCTGCCTTGCCCCGTTCCTGTGCAGATGGCTTACATATGACGCGGCATCGGGACAAGGCATCTGGGTTCACGAAACAGAAGATCAGGTCAGCGTACGATGGAAGGGCAAAATTGATGATAATAACTATTGGCCGGTAGTGGAATTTTCCCTCAGCCTGAGTGCCGATGGGGAGATCGTCTTTAACTATGGAAGCGAGATAGAAACCCATCGCGTTAACTGGTCATGTGGTATCTCAGAGGGCAACAACCTGAACTATCATTTTCCACATATTGAAGG
>DAOVZP010000321.1 GCA_030635045.1 Bacteroidota bacterium
ACCCTGATGGATCAACTGAGCTCCGACAAGCAGGGTTTCAACCCTGTTTATATGATGCTTGACTCCGGTGCGAGGGGATCCAAGGAGCAGATCCGTCAGCTTTCCGGTATGAGGGGACTGATGGCAAAACCGCAGAAATCCGGTGCCACCGGTGGAGAGATCATCGAGAATCCGATCCTGTCTAACTTTAAAGAAGGACTTTCGGTACTTGAATATTTCATTTCTACTCACGGTGCGCGTAAGGGTCTTGCAGATACGGCACTTAAAACTGCTGATGCCGGTTACCTTACACGCCGTCTCGTAGATGTCGCACAGGATGTGATCATTTCTGAGACCGATTGCGGAACACTCAGGGGGCTTACAACATCAGCCCTTAAGAAAAACGAGGAAGTGGTTGAAACACTTTATGACCGTATTCTTGGCCGTGTAACACTTCATGATATCTTCAATCCGCTTACAGATGAGATGATCGTTGCAGCCGGTAAAGAGATCACTGAAACAGTAGCAAGAGCGATCGAGGATTCTCCTGTTGAAAATGTTGAGATCAGATCGGTACTCACCTGTGAGGCTAAGAAGGGTGTTTGTGCCAAGTGCTATGGACGTAACCTCGCTTCAGGGCAACTTGTTCAGGCAGGTGAAGCCGTTGGCGTAATTGCTGCCCAGTCGATCGGTGAGCCGGGAACACAGCTTACATTGCGTACCTTCCACGTTGGGGGTACTGCATCGAACATTGCCATATCATCAAAAATCGAAGCTAAGTTCGATGGCAAGATGAATATAGACGAACTCAGGTCTGTTGACTATACCAATGCAGAAGGAGAAAAACTCCAGATCGTGATCGGCCGTTCGGCAGAAATGAGAATTCTGGATGAAGAAACAGGAATTACTCTTGCATCGGCAAACATTCCTTATGGAGCAACACTTCACACAAAACCAAATACCAAGGTTAAGAAAGGCAGGCTGATCAGCTCATGGGATCCCTATAATGCCGTAATCCTTTCTGAGGTTAGCGGTACTATCCAATTTGAAAACATTGTTGAAGGAACAACATACCGTATTGAGTCTGATGAACAGACCGGTTATATTGACAAGGTTATCATTGAATCACGACAGAAAGCCAAGAACCCGACCATCCAGATCCTTGATACTAAGAAACAGGTAGTGAAGACCTACGATATTCCTGTAGGTGCGCACATCACTGTTGATGAAGGTCATAAGATCAAGGCCGGCGAGGCCCTGGTTAAGATCCCACGTGCAGTCGGTAAATCCGGTGATATCACCGGTGGCCTGCCAAGGGTAACCGAACTCTTTGAAGCAAGGAACCCATCAGATCCTGCTAAAGTGTCTGAAATTGATGGTGTTGTATCATTCGGCAAAAAGCTGAAGCGTGGTAACCGTGAGATCATCATCACCTCCAAAACTGGTGAAGAAAAACGTTACCTCATCCCAACATCCAAGCAGATCCTTGCACAGGAGAATGACTTCGTGAAGGCAGGTACACCCTTATCAGAAGGTGCAATGACACCGGCCGACATCCTCGCTATTAAAGGGCCGATGAAGGTACAGGAGTATATCGTGAATGAAATCCAGGAAGTTTACCGTTTGCAGGGTGTGAAAATCAACGACAAGCACTTTGAGACCATCGTACGTCAAATGATGCGCAAGGTTGAAGTCGCTGATCCGGGTGATACCAAATTCCTTGAGGGAGAACTGGTTAACAAGACCGCCTTTCAGGATGAAAATGACGAGATCTTTGGAAAGAAAGTCGTTAACGATCCGGGTGATTCAGAATCCCTGAAATCCGGACAGATCATGTCGGCCAGAAAACTCAGGGATGAAAATTCACTACTGAGAAGGAAAGATAAACAGATTGTTGATGCAAGGGATGCCCAACCGGCAACTGCAAGGCAGGTGCTGCAGGGTATTACCAAGGCCTCTCTGCAAACCAACAGCTTCCTTTCAGCAGCATCCTTCCAGGAAACAACAAAAGTGCTTACGCAGGCAGCCACACAGGCTAAGGCGGACAGCCTTCAGGGACTGAAAGAAAATGTCCTTGTCGGACACCTTATCCCGGCAGGCACAGGCCTCAAGAGATATCAAGACATCATTGTCGGATCGAAAGAGGAGTATGAAACATTAATTGATTCCAAGAAGGAAGAAGAACCTGCAGTAATTAGCGAAACTGAACAAGATTAATCCTATTTATTATGTCAGAACAAGCAAAAAAGAACCAGATAAATATTGAATTAGGTGATGAGATGGCAGAGGGGACTTATGCCAATATGTTCATGATCGGCCATTCAAACTCGGAATTCATTATTGATTTTATCAAGTGGATGCCGGGCGTGGCTAAAGCCAAGGTGAAGTCAAGGATAATATTGACACCTCATCATGCGAAGAGGCTGTTCAGGGCCCTCCAGGATAATATAGCCAAATATGAATCGATGTTTGGAACGATCGAGATACCGGAAGGAAGCGACAATATGCCTCCTTTTAACCTGGGAAGCCCAACAACAGAAGCCTGATTCAAATAATCTGAATATTTAAAACAGCATCGGGAGGTGCTGTTTTTTTTGTGCTGGTTACTAGCTACTGGTTGCTGGTCACTGGTAGCTTGTTACTTGATAATGAGCTTTTGGGAGAATATAAGTTCGTTTGAAACCAGGACAAGCATATAAAATCCCGAAGGCAGGCCGAATATAGCTTGTCTTATCGGGCTGTCTTGTGAAATATTCACTTCTCTATCCACAACTTTTCGTCCTGACAGGTCACTGATGGTAAGCCTTCCATCAAATTCATGGCCGGATTTGATGTAGATATGATCTTTTGCCGGATTGGGATAAACCACAAAATCCTCATTCTTAACTTTTTCAGGGATGCTAATCGGCCCCTGGTATTCATAACAGCCCATATCTATTTCGCCACCGCTAAGCCGGGGATTACCGGCAAGATCCTCAGCGGGAATAAAAAACTGAAGAGTATCTGACCGCCCGGCATTGATGCAGGGTGAGTTCCAGGCGAGGGAGAAGTCAACACCGGGGAGAATAAAATGGGGGGATTCAT
>DAOVZP010000022.1 GCA_030635045.1 Bacteroidota bacterium
CATTGCTCCTGTTTCTTGGCATTTTTGTGCTGATAATTATTTGGGCTTTTTCGCTTAAAAAAAGTGATGTTAAGAAAATGAAAGAGATTCCATTCGATGAATAGTAAATTATAAATCAGGATATCAATATATAAGGATCATGGATAAAAAAGAAAATGTTGAAATCGTAAAAGACGAACTCACCGGAGATAAGCTTCTTGCCGGTCATGACTATGATGGTATTCAGGAGTTAGACAACGCACTCCCGAAATGGTGGGTATGGCTGTTTTTTATTACCATAGTTTTTTCTGTTATTTATTTTCTCAGCCTGTTTGTGTTTCACACTATGGATACGCAGGATGAGGAATATAACAAAGAAATGCTGGCTGCCAGCGAGCTCCTCAAAAACACACAAACTGCAACCCCGCAGGAATCCACCTTAAGCCTGTTAACTGATGATGCCAGCCTTGCTGCCGGTAAAGTTATATATGATAAGAGTTGCCTGGTATGCCATCTTTCGAAAGGAGAAGGGCTCATTGGGCCAAACTTAACCGATCAATACTGGATGTATGGAGGAAGTATCGAAGATGTAATTGACATCATCGTTGTGGGAGTTCCAAGTAAAGGAATGATCTCCTGGAAAGATCAGCTCTCACCTAAGCAAATACAGGAGGTATCTAGCTTTATCCTGAGCTTACAGGGAACCAATCCGCCAAATGCTAAAGAACCCCAGGGCGAGCTGTATAATCCCGAATAAGCCCTTTCATAATGGTTCAATCAAAAAAAGAAGACAAGTCGACCCGAGATACTTTCCGGGATCACCTTGCTACAATCGATGAAAAAGGGAAACGTGTTTGGGTGTTTGCAAAGAAACCTAAAGGCAAGCTTACCACCTATCGAAATATCGTCGGGCTGATACTTCTGGTATTCCTGTTTGCAGGCCCTTTTATTAAAATTAATGGCAATCCCTTGTTGCTGCTGAATTTTATCGATCGGAAAATCGTTATCCTTGGCACACAATTCTGGCCTCAGGACTTTCATCTTTTTTTCATGGCCATGCTCGCACTCTTCGTGTTTATCATCCTGTTTACGGTAACATACGGCAGGGCCTGGTGCGGATGGACATGCCCACAGACTGTCTTTACTGAAATTCTTTTCCGCAGAATAGAATACTGGATAGAAGGAAGTGCACACAAACAAAAGGCTCTTAGCCGGCAAAAATGGAACTTTGAGAAAATCTGGAAAAAGACGCTGAAGCAAATTGTATTTTTTGCAATCTCATTTTTAATCGGAAATACTTTCCTGGCATACATCATTGGTATTGACGCATTGAAGGAAATCGTCACCGACGATCCGGCAAACCAGATAAGTGGCCTTGTGGCCATGTTTGTTTTTTCCGGAATATTTTATTTTATTTTTTCATATTTCCGCGAACAGGTTTGCACAATCGTTTGCCCTTACGGCAGGCTGCAGGGGGTCTTGCTTGACAAAAGATCCATCGTAGTAGCCTACGATTACGTAAGAGGGGAATCGCGGGGAAGTATGGTAAAGGGTGAAAACCGGGCAGATGCAGGTAAAGGGGATTGTATTGATTGCACACAATGTGTGCAGGTCTGCCCTACCGGTATTGACATCCGTAACGGGACACAACTGGAGTGTATAAACTGTACAACATGCATTGATGCATGCAATAGCACGATGAGATCTATCGGGAAGCCAAAGGGACTTATCAGGTACGCATCGGAAAAAATGATCGCTGAAGGAACCAAAATGAGAATAAGTGCCAGAACAATTGCTTATTCCGGCGTGCTGTTTCTACTTATTGGCTTGATAATAATGTTGTTTTTCAGGCGTGCTGATGTTGAAACCACAATCTTGCGGGCCCCCGGAATGCTTTACCAGGAACAACCTGACGGAAGACTCAGCAACCTCTACAATTTTAAATTGCTTAATAAAACCTGCTCCGATATGCCTGTGGTGCTGAAACTTGTTTCCCACCAGGGTGAAATACAAGTTATTGGAGAAGAAATACTTGTTAAAGAGCAATCGTTAAGTGAACATGTGGTTTTTGTTTATTTAAACAAAGAGGATATGCCCGGTGCTACTGAAAAAATTGTGATTGGCATATACTCAGATGGCCAATTAATAGAAGAAATTGAAACGTCATTTATTGGACCGAATAAATAAAAATGAAAATAAAAATTAACTGGGGAACAGGCATATTAATATTTCTGGTGATTTTCTTTATCGCCATCTTTTCATTTGTATACTTTTCTTTTCAGCTGCAGATCAATCTGGTGGAAGATGACTATTATCCAAAAGAAATCACCTACCAGAAACAAATTGATAAAATGCATAACCTTGAAGTACTGGGAGACAAAATAAGTATCCGGAAAGAAGAAGGGATCCTGATCCTTACATTTCCTGAAGCACATAAAAGCAAGTTTGAGGGAAAAATTCATATATACAGGCCATCGGATGCCGCTATGGATAAAGTGCTTGAAATTGCTACAGATCAGAACAACAGGCAATTCATTCCTGTTGATCAGTTAATAAACGGAAAATATATCCTGAAGATCGATTGGGTCTGTGAAGGGACAGGATATTACCAGGAAATCGTATTTATTAAGTAAAATGGAAATAATATCTGCATTAACACTCGGCCTGATAGGCAGCTTTCACTGTATCGGAATGTGTGGCCCTATCGCCATTGCATTGCCGTTAAAAAATCAATCCTGGCTGGAAAGGATCATTTCAGCGCTTTTATATAACCTTGGCAGGACCGTTACCTATGGTATTATGGGGGCTGTTTTTGGATTACTTGGCAAGGGATTCCAATTGATAGGCATTCAGCAGTGGGTATCCATCATAATGGGAATAATCATGATATTATCCGTAATATTTCCTATCATATTCAGGAAATATATCAATGCGGATGGCTTTGTCACAAAATGGGTTAGTAAACTCATTTCCACATTAAGAAAACTGTTTTCAAAGAGGTCTTATATTTCGCTCTGGGTGATTGGCTTAATGAATGGCCTCCTTCCATGCGGACTTGTTTATATGGCATTGGCCGGTGCTATTGTTAGCGGTAACTCAGCCAATGGAGCAATATATATGGTTGTATTCGGATTGGGTACAATACCGATAATGCTGAGCATCTCTTTATTGGGAAATATTGTAAGCATACAATTCAGGAATAAGGTGAGGAAGATCATTCCTATAGTCATTATCATTATTGGAATTCTCTTTATTCTGAGAGGAATGAACCTGGGTATTAAGTTTGTCAGTCCTGATATGGATAAGCATCAGACGGTGGAGATGGGTGTTTAGGGGTATGGGGTATGAAAATTAAATTTTAATTCCATGTTCTTATTCTTATTCCTTGTTCTCTATTCTCTATTCAAAACCCTTTTGATTTATTTATTAATTTTGCTCCTTATTAAAAAACAAATTCTAACATTTAAATAACCAACAATGAAAGCAAAAGTATTATTTATTTCATTAATTATCATAGGATTAGGCTTGACAGCCATTTCGACCACCAACAATGACCCTGTTATTGTCAAAAACAGTGTAATTTCGGTCAGCCAGGTGCTGCAGGATGATGATGCCGACGCCAAATACCCACTGGGGGCCAATATTTACAAAACCAAATGCATTGCCTGTCACCAGGCCACCGGAGAAGGAATGCCGGGAGTATTTCCTCCCTTGAAAGGTTCTGATTATCTTTTAGCTGATAAAGTAAGGGCTGTAACCCAGGTATTGAACGGATCTAATGAGGAAATGGTAGTTAATGGAGTAAGCTATACGATGCCCATGACCCCCCAGGTTGACACAAAAGAAGATGCTGTTGCCGTTATCAACTATATTTTGAATTCGTGGGGCAACGACGGTGGAACCGTTACCATGGAAGAAGTAAAAGATGTTAAAATCATCCGAGAATAAATTGTTCTTCAAATAACAAATTGTTCACCCACCATTTCTTGATTATCTTAAATGCCCGGGTAATTTTATATTGCCGGATTAATTGTAATATATGATTTTCATACTTACCTTTAATAATAATTAAGGTAAAAATGGATATCAATTTTAGGGACTTTATCAAATCATTCGGGGGCATATTCTTCCTGCTTATCGCTGTAATTGTATATTCCCAGGACATCCGGGTCAGCGGAAAGGTAATGGAGTCCGGGGCAGATGAACCGCTTACGGGTGTGAATATTTCCATACGCGGAAGCTTGATAGGGACCGTAAGTGACGTAGAGGGGAATTTCGTCCTTAAAACAGATACACCGCCACCCTTTGTGCTGCAATTCTCCTTTATGGGCTACGCAAAGGAAGAGATCGAGATCATCGGTTCTGTATCTGATCTGCTGATAGAAATGAAGACCAGGGCTATCCTTGGGCAGGAAGTTGTAATATCAGCTTCCAGGGTTGAAGAAAGTATCATGGCCTCTCCTGTCACCATTGAAAAGTTGACCAGCAGGGATATTAGCCAGATCCCAACAGCCAATTTTTATGACGGTTTGTACTCGATAAAGGGAGTGGATATGAATGTGCACAGCCTTACATTCCGTTTTCCGAATACACGTGGCTTTACAGGTGAAACCAATGTTCGCATGAACCAGCTGGTTGATGGCGTTGATAATAGTTCTCCGGGCCTGAGTTTTTCCGCCGGCAATATCTTCGGCCTGTCCAATATAGATGTTGATAATGTTGAGTTGCTGGTTGGGGCTTCATCGGCATTATATGGCCCCGGAGGGATGAATGGCGTACTGTTGATGAACAGCAAGAACCCCTTCGACCATGAAGGGCTGACAATATCATTGCAAAGTGCTATGATGCATATTGACGACCAGTATGCCACTGGCCCTACCCCGATGGTAAATTTCGATATGCGATATGCAAAAAGCTTTAATAATAAATTTGCTTTTAAGTTTACAGGCACCTATCTCAATGCCACCGACTGGTATGCAGTCGACTTTCGCGATAAATACAGGCTTGACGACCCTGGCTCCACCCGTGAAAGCAACCAGGGTTATGACGGGGTAAATGTTTATGGAGATGATATTGTCGTCCCGGTCAACCTGCAGGAGGTGGCACCCACAGTTCTTGCCGGCGTGGCCGATGCGCGTGGGCTGATCCCCGGTACTCCTGAATATGAGGCCTTTATAAATGATAATCTGCATCTTTTCCCTGACCAGATCATCACCCGCACCGGATGGAAAGAAAGTGATATCGTTGATTATAATACTCATATCATGCGATTCAATGCTGCTTTTCATTATCGGTTTGCAAAAAACTTTGAGGCAATTATCCGTGGAGGCTATGGAAACGGGAGTAGTGTATACACAGCCCAGAACCGTTTCGCCTTTCAGGGTTTTGCCATGTCCAACATTCAGCTGGAGGTCAATAACCCGGATTTTTATGTGAGGTCCTATTACGTCTGGGAGAATTCCGGAGATTCTTATAATGCAGGCGGTGCCGGTGCACAGATCAATGAAGCCTGGAAGTCAAGCGAAGTATGGTATGCCGATTATATAGCTTCCTACACCCAACAGATATTGCTTGGTGCCACCCGGGAAGAAGCTTTTAAGTTTGCACGTCTCGTTGCAGAGAACAGGGATGAGCATGGCAATGTTTTTAATCCTGCCGAGAATGCTTTTCCATATGCCGGCTCGGAAGAATTCAATACATATTTCGATAAAATTGTTAAAACGCCTATCAGGGATGGGGGTGCTCTGGTGATAGATAAAAGCAAAATGTTTCATACTGAAGGAATGTATAACTTCAGCAGGTATGTTCCATGGTTCGACTTACAAGCAGGGGCCAGCTACAGGTATTATAGTATCAATAGTGAGGGGACTGTTTTTATCGACACTCCCGGACACCCTATCCCGATCAATCAATTTGGTGGATATGTTCAACTAAACAAAAGTTTTATTAATGATCATCTCCGCGTAACGCTCGCTGCACGTTACGATAAAAACGAGTATTTCAAAGGCCGTGCAACACCCCGGCTTTCCCTGGTTTATTCCATCGACAAAGACCTCGACCATACCTTAAGGGGTTCGATACAGACAGCCTATCGTTTTCCTTCAATTACCGACCAATGGGTTAATCTCGATGTAGGTGCGTTCAGGGTGATCGGTGGATTGCCTGAAGTGCATGCCCTATATGATTTTGACAACAACCCTGTATATCCTTTAAGCAGTGCCAATCCTGTTACCGGTAAACCTATATTGGATGATGGTCCTTTTATAATACCGGAATTTGAACCGGAGCGCGTTACAGCCTACGAGATCGGATATAAAGGATTATTCCTCAATAAGCTGCTTTTCCTTGATTCATATGTGTTCGTTAACAGGTATAATGGTTTCCTGGCAACGCAGGTGCTGGTGCAAAACCCCTATACAGATGAAGAAATACGTTTTCAGACTACCATCAGCACTGATGAACCGGTAACGGCATGGGGGTGGGCTCTGGGACTTGATATGCTGCTCCCGAAAGGCTTTTTCGCAGGCGGTAATGTTGCATATAACGCCCTGGAATCGATCAAAGACAGACCTCCCGGATTTCAATCGCGCTTCAACACCCCCCGTTACCGGTTTAACCTGAGTGTTGGCAAGCGCCAGTATCATGACCAGGTCGGATTTAAGGTCAGCTATCGCTGGCAGGATACTTTCCTGTGGGAGTCGGCCTTCGGAGTGGCACAAATGCCTTCATTTGCCACACTCGATGCACAGGTGAGCTATAAATTTGAATCCCTTTATACTACTGTTAAGGTCGGGGGGTCAAATGCCCTGAACGATTGGTATAATACCAGTTTCGGCAGTGCCAGTGTCGGAGGGCTTTATTACCTGACGCTTGTTTTTGATGGATTGAAAGGGGATGAAAAATAATACGGCTGATAAGTAAAAAATCCCGGTCCAAAGGACCAGACTTTGGTTTGCCCGTGAAAAAGGTATGGGGTATGAGGTATGGGGGGCAAGGATTTCTATGCTGAACTAAAATTTGTTTTGGCCTTATGCGTTATTAAATTAATGAATCCTTTTCTGAATATTATTTTACTATTTTTTCTCCTGTCCTGCACAGGCAACAGCATTCAACAGGACCACAATACTTCCGGTACAGGCATCCTTAATGAAGACGGTAAGATCGTTGCTTCACGGTTTAATCCCCCGGAAACTTATAAGAGAATTCTCCTTGACAGTAATAGTTTTGGATATTATTTGCGTCATCTCCCCCTTAAGCCACATGGAGAGAAGGTCCATTACTATGATGGCAGGGCAAAGGCTAACAGTGTAGCGGCAGCTGTGATCGACATAGGGGTTGGATACAAAGACCTCCAGCAATGCGCTGATGCCGTTATCAGGTTGCGGGCTGAATATTTGCGAATATCAGGAAGAGAAGAGGAGATCGTTTTCAACTTTACAAACGGTACGCCGGCATCCTGGGAAAACTGGAAAAACGGCTATAGGTGCTTTGTCAGCGGGAATGAAGTTGAATGGAATAAAACAGCTGAATACTCAGATTCCGATAATACATTTAGTGCTTATCTGGAAACCGTTTTTATATACGCAGGTTCAATATCCCTTGAAAAGGAATTGAATCCGGCCGGTGTTGATGATATTCAAGCCGGTAATGTATTTATTCAGGGCGGAAGCCCCGGCCATGCTGTCATCGTTGTTGATGTGGCAATAAACAGTTCCGGGGAAAAAGTATTTATGCTGGCACAGAGTTATATGCCTGCACAGGATATTCATATCCTTATCAATCCAAATAATAATGATATCAGCCCGTGGTATCAATTAAATGCAAATGAAAAGCTATTCACACCTGAGTGGGTGTTTGAAGTGGGCAGATTAAAGAGGTTTTAATAATTATCGCAATACTATTCTTTCAGCAGAAGTTTCATTTTAATTTGACTGAGTTTTTTTATCTGTTCTTGAATTTCACTTACTGCCATGATATTCTCCGGAGGAATCTTTTCAGCTTTCACTATCACCCTTGAGGATAAAAGAATGGTTCCATCAAGTTTTTGAACACATTTTAGTATTAAGTTCCCATACAAATTATTGATTTCAATAATTGGCAGGCGATCCAAAACTTTAACCTTTTTATCAAAATTCAACTGGTATGTATAACTGTCTGTATATTTAAAATCAGGATAATATGTTAACACCCGCCGCTCAGCATTCAGATTTAAATCGATTATATGATTAAACCATCCACTCAAATCCAGGATGAGGGTATCATTCTCCCTGCTAAGTATTTTGTCCGTTGAAAAAGATGCTTTAATGTTGGTTTTAAAGGGATAATCCTGTTCAATGTTGACAATTTCCTGATTCTCAGGATCAATATCAGGTGATATGCTTTCCCAAAATTTAATACAGTATAACGGATTCACGGTGGGATCACAAGTATTGTACAAATACGCCCCCCTGCCCAGTGTCGAGAATTGTCCGGATAGGGAAATGCTTGCATCGAAAACTACAGTCTGCTTATCCACATCAACATGCACATTGGCAATTTGTTTCCTGGTGTTATCTGAGCTTGAGCTTGAAGGCGTTGTTATTGACAGAAATTTTTCCTGTATTGGTTCCTTTATGTACCTGAAATCATCAAGATAAATTAACCTGACTACTGCGTTCTCAAAATAGAATGGCAACTCATTCAAGTAATAACCAAATCTCTCTTTTTTGGGATAAATGAATTGTACTGCGCCCGTTTTAAGCAATACTGCAAAAATATAATCATTGGATATTGTCGGTTCAAAATAGAAATCAGAAATAACCCCGGAACGAACATCCGCCAAATAAGCTGTATAATAATTCAATCCAAGTCCGGCAATCAGTCCAACATATACGTTATACCTGCTCCGGTCGCGAATAACACCATCTGTAGTATAATCCCCCAGCTTTTCATCCCTGGTGTCTATGCGGTTGAAATAATCATCATCCGGGTCAAATTCAAAGTTCTCCGCAATATAATTATGCACAGTATATAATTGCATATATCCAGTTGAATCATCAGGTATGTTTTCTAATCTTGCATTCATGAACCTGCGCAGCTGATTATATTGACTGCTGTTGACATTGTCCATCATTGCCCTGACTATTGTAAGATGCCTGCTCTCCCTGATAGAAGGCCCAAATACGTAAAAGGGAATAAATTTTTCCTCAAATGAGTAGGGTAATGTATAGATCATTTCATATGGCTTTATTGAAATGATTACATAAGGCAGGCAATTTTGCGGTCTAATGCCTGATTCATTCATGCAGGCTTCGAGATTTTCAAAATGCCAGGAGTAGATTGTTTTTTTCCCTTGCTTTATAATTGGGTCCTCTCCAAATGCAGTGTTCACTTCTGCTTCAAGGCTCTTTTCAAGGATGAATACAAAATCTTTGTTTATAATTGGAAAGTCCCCATGAAAGAATATACGGAAAGTCAACAGGCTAAACAGATTTTCAGAATAAGGAACAGAGAAACGATATTCAAGTTCAAGGACATCTCCCGGAACCAGATCCTCTATGTTAAATATATACCGCTCATAATTCCCATATTTATCCTCGCTCAATTCTACACTTTTATACGTTTCAACAAGTGGACTTATTTCAGGAGTAATTATTTGTCCGTCAATTTTGTGTATAAGGATTTCGAAGTTTTCAACATTAATGTTGCTCAGGTGTTTCCCAATATTTCTTCCTTCGGGATTATGATGGTATAATGCGGGATCAAATGATTCCGGTATTGACAACTTGCTGAAAGCTTCAGCACCTGCCTCAGTCTGAATCCTAACTTTATATTTCCTTCTGAAATAGAATTTAATGAAGCCAGCCTTTTTACCAGAAGTAGAGATTTCCAGAGAATCGTACTCTATAATTGCTGCTGCATTATCAAGATTCAGATTCTGGGCGTATAAACCTGAATCGCAGAGCAAGTATACGGCAATGCCTAAAAATGATATTAGACATAATTTTACTGCTTTTTTCATCGGATTTTGGTTTTTATTCGCTTATAATAAACGTCATATCCTTATCTATTACCAAAGCTAATCAAATTCTTGATTTTCATGCCATGTATAAAGTTTTTACGAAACGAGAAATATAATTAACCCACAATCGTTTTAAACTCTGCAAATACTACAAACCATGAATACAAAAAAACTCAAAGGCCCGGTACTGGTCAGCGGAGGAAGCGGTTACCTGGCTTCACATATTATTAAACAGCTGCTTTCCGACGGATATACCGTACATACCACAGTAAGGGATAAGCAGAAAGAAGATAAATACAAGCATTTGATCGACATTGCAGAAAATAGTCCGGGTGAAATAAAAATTTTTGAAGCCGATCTGTTAAAGGCCGGCTCGTTTGCTGAGGCCATGCAACATTGTTCACACGTTTTTCATACTGCCTCGCCTTTTATGATCGGTAAGATCAAGGATCCTCAAAAAACCTTGATTGATCCCGCTGTTAATGGAACAAAAAACATCCTTGAAACAGCAAATAAGACCGACACCGTTGAAAGAGTTATTCTCACCTCCAGCATTGTGGCTATTATGGGCGACGCCATTGATGCCAGATCAGTTCCCGGCGAAACTTTTACTGAGGACATATGGAATACATCCAGTGATCTGTCTCACCAGCCATACC
>DAOVZP010000148.1 GCA_030635045.1 Bacteroidota bacterium
CTGCAATGATCGCAAAGAAAGCTGAGGTTAAAAAGCTTATGCTGGGACATTATTCAGCCAGGTATAAAAATCTTGATGGCCTGCTTAGCGAAGCAAAGGATGTTTTCACTGAGACTATACTTGCTGATGATGGTTTGGTTGTGGAGGTGTTAAATGGCTAAATGGCTAAATGGTTACATGGTTAAATGGCTACCCTTCGACTTCGCTCAGGATGACAAGCGAAATGGCTAAATGGTTAAATTATCTAAGTGCTTGATAAAGTACTTCAACCGGATGCAGGGCCTTTCTTCCTGTTCCATCCCTTATCTGATGCCGGCAGCTGGTGCCCGGTGCGGCTATGAGAATATCAGCTTCTGCTTCCCTTACAGCAGGCAGCAGTACAAGTTCGCCTATCTTCATTGACAGCTCATAATGCTCTTTTTCATATCCAAAGGAGCCGGCCATGCCGCAACAACCTGATTTTATCTCCTCGACGGAATAATTTGCCGGAATACCAAGGATTTTCAGCGTAGGCAAAACAGAAGAAAGTGCTTTCTGATAACAATGTGCATGCAGCATTACCTTTCCGGCTTTATCCGTGAACTGATCTTCGGTAATCCTGCCCTCATCATATTCCAGGGCAATGAACTCATCAATGGTGAAACAATTTTCCGCCAGTTTTGTGGCAGTCGCACGAAGCTCTTTGCCTGCAAGTTCAGGGTATTCATCCCTGAATGTCAGAATGCCGGAGGGCTCTATTCCGATCAATGGTTGTTGTTCGCTTACTACCTCCGAGAGCAAATGAATATTTTTCACTGCCAGCCTGGCTGCCTTCCGTGTTAATCCTTTTGAAAGAAAGGTCCGGCCACTGAATTTATGTCTTGGGATCTCAACGCAATAACCCAGCGCCTGCAGTAGTTTTACAGCCGTTATTCCGGTTTCCGCATCATTATAATTGGTGAATTCATCCGCAAATAACAAAACCTTTTTCCTTTTTCCATCTTCCTTTTTCCCTTTTCCATTTTTCTTAACCCATCGCCGCAATGTGGTCCGATATAATAAGGGAATGCTTCTTTTTGGGGCGATGCCAAGCATTTTCTTCATGATACCTGAAATATGCCTGCTTCTCATCAAGGCATTGTACAAGCCGGGTATCAATGAGCCCAGCCTGTTGAGATGGCCGATATAGGCAATTGCCCTGGTACGCAAAGGGATGCCGTTGGCATCATAATAATGCTGCAGGAATTCTGCTTTGTACTTAGTGATGTCGACGTTTGAAGGGCATTCCGATTTACATGCCTTGCACGAGAGGCAAAGATCCATCACCTCAAAGATCTCCTTGTGGTCGAATGGATTTTTCTTTTCCGAATTCGTCAGGAATTCCCGAAGGATATTTGCCCTGGCTCTTGTGGTATTCTGCTCGTCCCTGCTGGCCATATAGCTGGGGCACATCGTCCCGCCCGTCATGGATGTTTTTCTGCAATCGCCTGAACCGTTGCATTTTTCTGTCGCCCTTAGGATGCCCATGTCATGGGAAAAATCAAAGGTGGTGGCTATATCCCTGCTTACCTGGCCCGGTTGATAGCGAAGGCTGGTATTCATTTCAGGTGTTTCGACTATCTTGCCCGGATTGAAAACATTTTCAGGATCCCAGGCTTGCTTGACCGCTTTAAGCAATTCATAATTTTTGGGGCCCAGCACCAGTGGTATGAAGGCTCCCCTCAGGCGTCCGTCGCCGTGCTCCCCACTGAGCGACCCCCGGTATTTTTTTACCAGTTCGGCAGTTTCTTCAGCAATAGTTTTAAACAGGGCAACGTCCTTTTCCTTTTTCAGGTCGAGAATTGGCCGCAGGTGAAGCTCCCCGGTACCGATATGGGCATGGTAAACGCATTCCAGCTGATGCTTTTTCAGAAGCAGGGAAAAATCTGCCATGTAGGCAGGCAGGTCTTCAGGCTTCACAGCTGTATCCTCGACCACAGCCACCGGCTTGGCATCACCCGGCATGTTTGAAAGCACACCAAGGCCTGCCCTTCGCAGTTCCCACACTTTATTAATATCATCACCGCTGATCAAAGGAAAATGATAGCCATGTCCTGCCTCACGCATTGCCTGCTCCAATTCAATAGTGAGCATATTGATTTCATCCCTTCTGTCCCGGGCAAATTCTACAATAAGAATGGCGGCGGGGTCCCCCTCGATAAAAAAGCGGTTTTTCTTCTGCGTCAGGTTCTTTTTGGTGAGGTCCAATACCATTTTGTCCATCAGTTCCACTGCTCCCGGCTTATATCTGAGGGCAATGAGGTTGGCATGGAATGCCTCTTCAAGGCTTTTGCAGTGAATGCAAACGAGTACTTTTTCTTTGGGAGGAAGAGGGATGAGATTCAGTTTTATCTCAGTAATGAAGGCAAGGGTTCCTTCAGAACCTGCAATCAGCTTGCTGAAATTAAAATCCCCCCTGCCTTCTGTAAATGGCGCTGTGTCAAGCAGAAGGTCAATGGCATAGCCCGTGTTCCTTCTCTTGATGGCAGGATCAGGATACTCATTACGAATTGATTCCCGGTTTGAGGGATCGCTAAGGATGCTTTGTATATTACTGTATAATCTACCCTCAAGTGTGTCGGGAGAACATTTTAAATCAAAGTCTTCTGCACTTAGTGTGCTGAACTCTGCCTCTGAGCCATCACTGAGGATGGCTTTCACTGCCAGGGTATGGTCCCGCGTACTTCCATAGATGAGGGAATGTGCACCGCAGGCATTGTTGCCTACCATGCCACCGATCATACATCGATTTGACGTGGAGGTCTCAGGGCCAAAAAAGAGGCCGTGTTTCTCCAGTTCCATATTCAATTCATCCATGATAACCCCGGGCTGCACCCTGACCCACATTTCCTCCCGGTTCACTTCCAGGATGTCGGTCATATACCTCGATACATCGGCAATGATACCTTCCCCAACCACCTGCCCGGCAAGGGAGGTGCCTGCTGTACGCGGGATAATTGACAATTTATTTTTTTGTGCAAATAAAACCAGCTCCCTGATATCATTGATATGCTTTGGCCGGGTGACCAGCAATGGTTCTTCACGATAAGCAGACGCATCGGTAGCATACTGAAGGCGACTCGAGCGGTCGTGAAAAATATCACCTTCGAACCGCTCTTTCAATTCCTTAATTATTTCAACAGGGAGTTGATCCATTAATTATAGTTGAAAACACATTAATATTGAGCCCGGGGCCGTATATCCATCTCACAATCTGTTAAATTTACTTCTTTTGTTGTTGCAATAAACCTCAGAACAGACCGGAAATGAATGTATCCGGGGATATCTGCTTTTTTAGTAGTGCAAATTTAGTGCTTAATAGTACATCTTTAATAACATGGGGGTGATGCAGCTTGTTTATCAGCATTTGTGAAATATCATTATGTACTTCTTCTCCATCTGCACTGATGATCATTTCTGCTATAACCCCCTTCTCAGTTTTCAGCATCAGCTCAAATTGGTCGCTTCCGACAAAGAATTTCCTCTCAACCTTATAGGAAGGTGAATATCCGAAATTCCAATCCATCTTTCCATATTTTTGCTGCACAAGCTCCCGGATCTTCCTGTCATCTTCGGTAGAAAATTGATAATTAATTATTCCGGGAAAGTCATCCTTTATTTGTTTGAGGATGGCATTTCGGAAGTCTTGCATTAGGGTTCCATTCGGAAGCATGGCCTTGAGGTTGCTGATCTTGCTGTCGTTGGACCGTATCGACCTGTCAACATATCCGGGGTGTTGTGGCCGGATGCATTTCCTCAGTGTCACCAGGTCGGAGTCGAAGAGCAGGGTGCCATGGTGCAGCACCCGGTTCTTGTATACATGTTCGGCATTTCCGGAAAACTTGAGCCCGTCCACAACCAGGCTGCTTTTCCCTTCCAGGGCTGCAGATAGCGAAAGGCTTTTTAATGCCCGGATCACTGTCGATGAGTACTTTTTGTAGTCTACCAGCTTTCCTTTTTTACCATTGACGACAAGGCTGTAATTTAGGTTCCCTTTATCATGATATACCGTTCCGCCACCGCTGATCCGCCTGATCACGGGAATATTATTTTTCCAGGTGTACATAATGTCTGCCTCGGCAGTCGCAATCTGGTGCTTACCAATGATGACAGAAGGCCCGTTTACCCAAAGCATGAACACATCTTCGTTAAAAGCTCTCAGTACATACTCTTCGGCTGCGATGTTGAAAAACGGGTCGGTTTCTGTTCTGTCGATCAGGATCATACAAAATTGCTTTTTTTAAATACGGAATTAAGTATCTTTGAATAGCAATGATCATTAAAAAGGTAAAGATAATGAATACTTCTTCAATCAAATTTTGTATCCTGGCCATGCTGGCTGTAATCATGGTATCATGTTCAATCCTGGAACAGGCCAACGAGATGAAAACTTTTGCAAAATGCGAATTTCGCCTGAAAAATATGCAGGATGTGACCCTGGCAGGTGTTGATGTGACTGATGTTGACCAGTTTAGTGACCTCAGTTACTCTGAAGCGACAAACATCACCATGACTGCTGTCAAGGGTAAGTTGCCGTTATATTTTATCCTGAATGTCGAGGTGCGTAACCCGAATCCTGAAAAGGCTTCTATGAACCGCTTTTTATGGGACCTCTTCATTGACGATATTAAGATCACCAGCGGTAAAGTGATCAAGGATGTTAAGGTTCCGCCTGATGGTGGAATTGCCATTTTGCCTATCGAGGTAGGGATTGACCTCTTCGAGGTTCTCACTGGTGAATCAGCGGATGCCGTGGCTAATTTCGCAATTAACCTGTCAGGTGGTGGAGGAACGCCAAGCCGTGTTAAGCTCCGGGCTAAGCCCACGATATATATTGGTACGACCCAGGTTAAATATCCGGGGTTTTTTACGATAGAGGAGGAGTTTGTGGCGGAATAGTGGGAGGTATGGGGTGTGGGGTATGGGGTATGAGGTATGGGGTACGGGTGCAGGGTATCCAGTATCCAGTATCAAGTATCAAGTATCCAGTATCCAGTATCAGATTTTACAGTAATACGTATTCTTTATACGCCAATCTATATTTTTTTAATTTTGCCAGTTGATGGAGAACCTGAAATCATTTCTGGATAAGGATATCTTTAAGATCATTGCTTCTGCGGCCCGGGAGATTGGTGTCGATGCTTATGTGATCGGAGGATATGTGCGTGACAGGATCATGGATCGTGAAACAGCTGATATTGACATTGTGGCCATC
>DAOVZP010000215.1 GCA_030635045.1 Bacteroidota bacterium
AGCTGTTAAAGCGTCGAAATTTTCACAGTCTGGTGGAGGAACATATTCAGCGAAGCACACATCATCATAAAAAGCTCCGGGATCACCTCCGGTAGCAGCTCCGTAATAATCAATACCACCAATAGTCAGGGTATTTACAAATGCCAGGATTAAGGCACCACCAAAATATACCATTCCAAAGCCTGCATCAAGGTCATTCATAATCTCAACCATGAACCATGTATCAGGGTCGTAATCAAAGACTTCTGTACTCTGGCCATCAAAATAACCTGTTCCATCGTCATTAAAATACAGATCCAGGTTCCAGCCTATACCCGGAGTGGGCTCAGTCTGAACATTAAAATAACCTGAAAATCCTGTTGGTACATACATGTAGTGAGAATACATCCACATACCAGCTGATAGGGGATCGGGGCCAAATTGACGTATAAGGTCGACAGCACCGGCATCAACTACAAATGAATTGTCAGGGCTGTTAGATTGCGCATCCGTAACCATTGCATCATCAGCGCTAGTTCCACTCCATGTAGTCCAGAGTCCGCCTAACTGGTCGGCAGCACCAAGACCAGCTGTTAAAGCATCGAAATTTTCACAGTCGCCACCGGCAGCACCCGGATCAATTACCAGGTTGTCGATCATAAAGATAAAGGCATCATAGCTTACACATTGAATGGCAACATAGACATCCATACCGGCATAAGCCGAAAGGTCATAGTTGTATTCAGTCCAAGCCATAGGAGCTTCAAGGTAAGTGCCACCTGAGATAATGGTAAAGTCTGCAGGAGCAGTGCCTGTAGTAGAAACTCCAACATTGAACCTTTCAAGACCATACTGGTCTGTATAGGATTTAGCCCAGAAATTGAATGATGCTCCCTTACTGTCGGTACCCAAAGAAACCAGATCGGAGATGAACCAGTCATCATTGCCTAATGCACCATCCGGAACAGCTGCTAAACAGGCTCCAAATTTGTCTCCTTCATATGGTTGGAGCTCAGGGTCGTCAAGTGTAGGAGGATCTGTTGTAGCCGTATTGAATACGATAAAGGCTTGTGCTTCCCCTCCATGTGGCCAGGTAACACCTGTCATGGTATAAGTGGTGAGCCCATCGGCATCAACAGCTATCCATGGTGTGAAATCGAATGTCCAGTCAACCTCGTCCTCAAAATCAATAGAGTACATATCGGCAAAGTCGAAATCATTCGTAGCTTTGGTAACAGCGACAACCGGAATGGCTGTCTTAACAATGTCCAGTGTTTTGGAGTGCATTGCTTGTCCCAGGGCAGTTTGCCCCATAAAAAAAACTGATACCAATAGTATCAGCACAGAAAGTGTAAATTTTCTCATGTGTGTTAATTTTGGGTTAATAATAAGTTGTTCGTTCGCTCAAATATAAGCATTCCTTGCTGAATTGCAAAATTCTTTTGGAAGAAAAATAATTTATTCTTTCGGCCGGGAGTGTGAGGGGGTATATTATTCAGGCACCGGACTTGTTTTTATGTCCTCGTGGGATAGCTTTAAGATGTGTTTCTAAGTGAAAGAAAAACAACATATTATGTAAAAGTTCTCTGTGGATTCTATGGTGATATCACAGCAGGCTGATTTTGTCTCAAATTTATGGAGACTCAAAAATTAATTATGTTGTCTTTTAGAACGATTCTCAGAGTTGAAATATATCCTCAAGCTGAGGTATCACAACTTTCCATCCAAAAGTATCCTGCAATTTGATCCGAAGTGCATCTGATGACTTTGGTTCGCCGTGGTTGATGAAAATGCATGCCGGGTCTTTTTGCAATCCGGAAAGCCAGTCGATGATCTGAGCCTGGTCGGCATGCGATGACATGGTTTGAATATCCTCAATATGGGCACGGACAGGATAGTATTTACCATGGATCTTTATTTCATGCACTCCGTCATGAATGCTTCTGCCACGGGTTCCCTCGGCCTGGTATCCTGGGATGATAATGGTTGAGTCGGGATTGCTGAGGTGCCTTTTCAGGTAGGTAAGCACTCTTCCGCCATTCATCATGCCACTTCCGGCGATGACTATCTTCGGCCGTTTATCGATAGCAAGCTTCTCTGTGTCTTTGTATGACCTGACCATTTTTGTATTTCTGAATACTTCATCAAAGACCTTTGGCCCCAACTTGTGCCATCTGTAATACTTATTGAATACCTTGCTTACATCGACACCCATGGGTGAATCCAGGTAAATGGGGAATTCCGGGATGTCTTTCTTCTGTTCCAGTTTCCAGAACAGGTACATGAAGTCCTGGGCACGGTCAACAGTGAAACTGGGAACGATAAGGATGCCATTTCTGTCAGCAACCCGCTGAAGTATCTCACGGAATTGTTTTTCTGTATCAACAGAGGGGTGAAGCCTGTCACCATAGGTAGATTCAATAATGAGGTAATCGGCCTTTTTTGGTTTGTCAGGCACTTCCAGCATCGGGTCATCGATTCTTCCGATATCTCCGGAAAAAATAATACACTTTTCATCAATTTCAATGTCAACATGCGTGGCGCCAATGATATGTGCATTGTTCTGAAAACGGAAGCGGATGCCGTCACCAAGTTCTTTCCACTTGTCTTCGGGGTGTGATTCCAACAGGGGTAGTGTATTCCTTGCGTCCTCAAGGTCATAGAGCGGCTTCGCAGGCTTATGCTTTGTATATCCTTTACGATTGGCATGATCGGCATCTTCCTCCTGGATCTTGGCACTGTCAAGCAACAAAACCTCAGTGATCTCACATGTAGGCGCCGAACCATATATGGGCCCTTCAAAGCCCTGGTGCACAAGCCGGGGAAGGTATCCCGTATGGTCGATATGCGCATGGGTCAGGATAACAGCATCGATCTCTGACGCCTCTACCGGCAGGGGCTGCCAGTTCAGTGCCCGCAAGTGCTTCAGTCCCTGGAATAAACCGCAGTCTATCAGGATTTTTTTCCCCTTTGCCCTGATCAGTGTTTTGGATCCTGTAACGGTACCCGCTGCGCCAAGAAATTGAATGCTTATGTCGTTGGAAAGAATAGTATTCATTATTTAAGGTTTAATGAATTTTAGTTGGTCTGCCTAAAAAGAATTAGGATCACCAAAGGTAGAAAAAGATAAGGTACATTAAGCGGGGACAGGCTAAAATGGATTAAAAAAGATGTTAGTGTTAAGTCAAGCGTATTTTAGCCACACCAAGTCTTGTTCTTTTTGCTGCTGACTTCTTTAAAAAATCTTTACGTAGCTACGGCTATGCTCAAATTTTTTGCATCATCAGCAACAAAAATTTCTACGACTTATGCGACACAATACACTTGACTCAACACTAGTTATTCAGCTTTCAGCTTGTCGCTGAATACTTTTTTAAATTTTTCAAGTTTCGGAACGATCACAAAGTTGCAATAAGCAGCAGTGCGGTTGTTGTTTAAATAATCCTGGTGGTAATTCTCAGCAGGGTAGAACACCCCTGCCGGGCTGAGTTCTGTTACAATAGGATCGTTCCAGGCCCCGGAAGCATTCAGCTCTTTGATGATGCCTTCGGCAGTATTTTTTTGTTCTTCATTATGGTAGAAGATGGCCGACCGGTATTGTGTGCCTGTATCCGTACCCTGACGGTTCAGCGTAGTTGGGTCGTGTGTCATGAAAAACACCTCCAGCAGTTCAGTAATGCTTATCACTTCGGGGTTGTATACAATACGGACTGCTTCAGCATGTCCGGTGGTCTCGTTGCAAACTTCCCGGTAAGAAGGGTTCTTTACATGGCCACCGGTATAGCCGGATACTACTTCATTAACTCCTTCAAGCTTCTGAAAGATAGCTTCGGTACACCAGAAGCAGCCGGAAGCTAATATGACAGTGTCATTTTTCGGATCCGCATTTGCGTTAGTATTTATCAGCCCAAGGAATATCATAGATGTCAAAGCTAATTTAATTTTTACATGTTTCATCATGCTTTTTACTTGAAACACTTCAACTCAGATAAAGTTTGAATAGAGAACAGAGGAACAGAGGAACAGCGGAACAGAGGAACAGAGGAACAAGGAATAAGAATAAGAATTAGAACGGGGAAGGTGTTTCATTGTCCATTCTGGATTCTACATTTCACATGTACCATTTATAAGGAAGGCTTGCTCGACAAATTGTCATCCCGATGAGCGATCCCGAGAACTCGGGAGAGTGAAGAGAGACCCCCCAACTGCCGCACCGTCACCCGCAGAACTATTATCGCGCCCCTACCTGGCGCAGCTTTTTAATCGCCATCTTTTACTATCGACATCCGACCCCGCCAGGGCCGGCATTGTCATATATCTAACTTTTTTGTATCTTAGCCTTATTGGGAATTATAATGTTAAAGGGGTTATAAATGCGACACCTGACTGTCA
>DAOVZP010000353.1 GCA_030635045.1 Bacteroidota bacterium
AAGAAGTCAGTTATAAGAAAAAACTGGTCTTTCCACTTGAAGTATTATTTGAAGACAATCACTTAGCAGTGATTCGTAAACCTGCTGGTATTCTCGTGAGCGGAAATAGATTTAAAACTATTGCCAATGCCTTAGCTCAAAACATCAAGCAAAGTAATCTTCCTGATGCTACAACACCGCAAACTGTTCACCGATTAGATTATCCAACCACAGGTATTTTACTGGTCGGAAAAACGAGAAGTAGCATTCGTGCTTTAAATAAAATGTTTGAAGACAACGAGATCAAAAAAACATATTATGCCGTTACTATTGGTGAAATGGGCCTTCGAAGAAAAATCATTTCAAAAATTGACGGCAAGGAATCACAATCAAATTATACAATAAAAGAATCCGTTCCCTCAAAAAAATTCGGCATACTCAACTTAGTGAAATTAAAACCTCAAACAGGGAGAAGACATCAGTTACGCAAACATCTGTCGAGTATCGGAAATCCGATATTAGGAGATAAAGAATATGGAATTGAGAATTTAATTTTAAGCGGAAAAGGATTGTATTTACATGCCTATTCATTAAAATTTACGCATCCGTTTACTAATAAAAAAGTCCATATAAAAGATGAACTTCCTCAAAGGTTTAAAAAAATATTTTTTCCAAATAATTAAAAAAACGTTTGCCAACGCAAGCTATGCAGCTTAAGATAATTTTGTATTTTTATACAAACGATTAAAAATAAGCAAGGTATCAACGACCGCCAGCAATAATAATAGATAGCCTAACACCAGCTGATATTTCCAAAGATGAGTGATATTAATTGAAATTGAAAAGGTTACAATTAACTTAACGTGGTAAGAATAAAGAACCGAATCCGTTACTCCACCGTAACAGATTTCGCAAGGTTCCGTGGCTGGTCAACATTACAGCCACGTAAAACGGCCATATGATATGATAATAGTTGCAGGGGAATTGTGGCGAGCAGGGGTGTTAGCAATTCTTCCGTTGCAGGGATCTCGATAACGTGATCGGCCAGCTCCCTGACTTTGGTGTCACCCTCTGTAACAATAGCAATGATCTTTCCCTTCCTGGCTTTGACTTCCTCGATATTGCTGATCACCTTTTCATATGTGCTTGTGCTGGGAGCAATGAATACAACAGGCATTTCTTCATCAATCAGGGCTATGGGGCCGTGCTTCATCTCTGCTGCAGGATAACCTTCGGCATGGATATAGGAGATCTCTTTGAGTTTCAGTGCCCCCTCAAGTGCTACCGGGAAGTTGTATCCGCGCCCCAGGTAGAGGAAGTTACGTGCATGCTTGTATTTTTCTGCAATCTCTTTAATGTAATCATTTACCGCCAGGGCCTTCTCTACCTTGCCGGGGATCAATTCCATTTCCCTGACGTATTGCTGGTATTTTGATTCTGGTATATGGCCTTTCTGGTGGGCTATGCGCAGTGCCAACAAGATCAAAATGGTTACCTGGGCAGTGAAGGCCTTGGTAGAGGCCACCCCGATCTCAGGGCCGGCATGTGTATAAATGCCGGCATGGGTAGCCCTTGCAATGGAAGAGCCTACCACATTACAGATCCCCAGAATGGTTGCCCCTTTCGACCTGGCAAGCTCAATGGCAGCCAGCGTATCAGCTGTTTCGCCCGACTGTGATATGGCGAGAACCACATCGTCTTCGGTGATCACGGGGTTCCTGTAACGAAATTCAGAAGCATATTCCACTACCACCGGAATACGGGCAATATCTTCAATAACATATTCTCCTACCAGTCCGGCATGCCATGAGGTACCACAGGCTATAATAATGATCCTGTGTGCATTGAATATCTTTTGTTCGTAATCACGGATACCGCCAAGTACAATTTTCCCGTCAGGCTTTAACCTCCCGCGGAAGCTGTCCCTGATAGACCTGGGTTGCTCATAGATCTCTTTCAGCATGAAGTGGTCAAAGCCACCTTTTTCAATGGCACTCAGGTTAAGTTCCAATTTCTGGATATATGGCGTTTGCTCCCTGTTCTCAATGGTTTTGATCTTAAAATCACCACCCCTGCGCAGTATAGCCATCTCCTCCTCCTTCAGGTATACCACATTCTTGGTATATTCCACAATGGGAGTTGCATCAGAGGCAAGGAAGAATTCATCTTTCCCGATACCAACTACCAGGGGTGAACCTTTACGGGCAGCATAAAGGGTGTCGGGATCATCTTTGGAAATGATCACGATGGCGTATGCGCCAACCACCTGGTTAAGAGCGATCCTGATCGCTTCCTCAAGCTCTACCTTTTCATTGACAAGAATATCTTCAACCAATTGGATGAGCACCTCAGTGTCGGTGTCACTTGCAAACTTATGGCCACGGTTAAGCAGCTCTTCTTTCAGGGTCTTGTAATTTTCAATGATGCCATTGTGAATGATGGCCAGGTTTTCGGATTCGGAATAGTGTGGATGTGCATTGGAATCATTAGGCACGCCGTGTGTTGCCCAACGGGTATGCGCCATGCCGAGGGTTCCGCTTATATCCTTACCGATGATGAATTCCTCAAGGTCGGCAACTTTTCCGCTGCATTTATATACATTCAGGTCGCCATTAAGGAGAGCAACACCGGCGCTGTCGTAGCCCCTGTATTCAAGCCGTTTCAATCCTTTTATCAGGATTGGGTATGCTTCTCTCGGGCCAATATAACCTACAATTCCGCACATATTAATTTACTTTTGTATATGTTACATTCAGAACCATCTTGTTTTCGCCGTTCAGCAGGGAATCAGGCCCATAGATGATAAGCCTGTTTGCTCTGAAAGAGGCTCCGGTTATCAGCAATGCCAGTGGGTAGTTTGGAGTTTGCCCTGTAAG
>DAOVZP010000095.1 GCA_030635045.1 Bacteroidota bacterium
AATCCGCATAAAACTTCTCCAGTGGTTATGAGGCTCTATGGGATAATAGAAATACTGATTGATCTTTTCACGAAAATCAATCTCGCGCCATAGTCTTTTCTGCCACATAACATCCGCTTGCCTTAGTGGAGGATATGGTACCGGTTTCATGTTGATGAAGCCGCTTCCATCCTCAAAAAGCCCGTCAACAGGAGGGCTGTCAAGGATCTGAGCATGAGCGTTGCCGATACCGAATCCGGTCAGCAGTGCCACGACTCCAAGAATGATGATTAGCTTTTTCATTATAATAGAATTTCTAGTTTTTAATCAATTGTTAAGTTGACAGTATTGAGGGTATGCTTTGATCCGTCGGGGCCCTCTGCCTGAATATTTTCAAAGAAGAACTTCTGTCCCCTTCTTGAATTTCTGATGATATCCTGCATTTCGGATGAAAGCTGGTTTCCGCCGGTCCTTTTAGGTACCCAGTCGCCATTTATAATAGTAGCCATTCTAAAGCCGGTGACTATAAAGTTGAGGTCAAACTCAAAGTCTTTCAAAACAGGAATGATGGCATTGGCTGCCAGTAATTCATTCCTGCTGAGGCTACCCTCGATCATTCCAGCAATTTGAGCTACCGGAGGAGGAACCCTTTTCACCCTGAATTCGAAAGAACCCATGTTCATCATCTGTCCTTCATATTCGGCGCTTGCACCTACAATGGCCTTTGTGGCTTCTTTCGGCATCCTTACGATCCAGTCGCTGGGGGCATCCGGGTCGCGGGTGATAGTTCCGATAGAGATTGAAGGCCTGATCTGGTTCTTGGCAATGCCGGGAACAGAAATAGATACGGGGTTGTCAACACCACGGTAAAATACATTCATCTTTTTCGCTGCAACCGTCAACGATGGCGGGGCAACAATATACTCATGTACAAAGTGATGGCGTTCTTTCTCCCCCTCGGGGTTGGTTATCTCTATGATACCGGCAAACTTGTGCATGCCTTCGGTATTGGCATTCCATTCCAGTTTCACCAGGCCATCCTTTCCTTCCCATTTCTGGGCACGTGAAATGTTGGCATCGGTGATCTCGTTGGCCCCCTGGAGAATGTAAACATCAGGGTTTGTTTTATCGTCATAAGCGGCAACGAGTACTTCTGCTTCGTATTTACGTCCCTTGATAATATAATTGGTCTTAGGGATGATCTTAGCGGTTACTGCCTCGAACTTGAAGTCGGCAAGGGTGATCTCACTGAAGAGCTCGGATACCACATGAAGTTCAGCGGTCTGTACCTCTGCGATGATCTTATTCATAATGGTTACTTCAGCTGCCAGGATAGTGTGGTAAAAGTGGTGTCTTTCCCAGGTCTGCGATTTGCCATCTGCATTGTAATATTCCTCATCTGTTTTCAGTCCGATCTCAACCCTGTGCCTGTATCCTTCCGGGATAAGTTCTCCCATCTTTATCCTGAAATCTTCTATTTTTCCCTTCAGTACTACAGCCCTGCCCTGGGTGATAAACCAGGTTGTCGACCTGTCGAATTTATCTTTTGAGGGCACGCTTTGAAGGTTGAGGGTTAATTTGTTAACTTTTTTCTGTGGGTCAAGGGGATCAGACACCACTTCAACCTCATAATAGTTTTCAATCACAGAAAGGGAGTCCTCCCTTTCTGAATATTTAACCAGCCCGAACATCTGATTTTCAATATATGAGATCAATTCGTTGCTGTATTCCCTGGCAAGTTTTGCTTTATCATAATGTTCGCCAACTTTCTCGGGGTTAAGCCTGTACTGCTGTGCAAACTGGTCGTAAACGGTTCCTATCTTGTTATGCATGATCTCGTTGGTGGTGACCATACTTTCGTTCACCACGAGAAATGCATCAAGGATCTGTTTGGAAACGTTCAGAGCCAGCAATGCGGTCAGTACAAGGTACATCATGGCAATCATTTTCTGCCGCGGGGTTTCCTTATATCCAGCCATAGTTGTTCAAGTTTTAAGTTTTGTTTAGCTTAATAGTTTTTTACTGGTGGCATAAAATGACGCTATGCATTTTGGCTCATGGCGTTCAACATGTTACCGTATACCTTGTTGAGTGCAGCGACTCTGTCGGTGAGGGCATCAAGTTCCTCCTTATATGCAAGGGTCTTTTCGCTGGAAGCACCAAGGTTCTCCATAAAGGCCTCGTAAGTTTGCTGGAACTTGGCAGATGATTGAGCCTGTTGGGTGGTAGCCTGGAGCTGCAGTTCATATGCAGCATTCAGGGCTTCCAGGTTGCCGGAAATGCGTCTCAGCTCACCAGTATAAGCCTGGCTGTCGCTTGATGTAAAGTCGAGTGCTTTGGCTGACTCAGCCAGTCCTTCAAGCGCACCCGCAGTCGTTTTGTAAGATATATTAAGTTCTGCTGCTGAGGCTGCTGCATTCTTCAAGTTACCAACGTACTCGTTGGTAACAACGCCTGCATCGGTCATGTCTGCGATCTTGGCTGCATTATCACTCATTCTTCGCAAACCGCTGCCCAGGCTTTCGATAAGTTCGGGGCCGATCTTGGCGTCAGCGAGCATGTCGTCAAGCTCTGCTGTTGGCCTCTTTTCAGAACCGTCATGATACATGCCGGCAAGTTCCGGGTAAACCAGACTCCAGTCAGGTTCAACGTGAGGAGGTTCAAATGCAGAAAAGAAAAATATAAGTGATTCTGTACCCAAGCCTACGATAAGCATGATATCTGCACCAGCGTAGTGATTGATTTTGAACAAGGCACCTAAGATAACGACAGATGCACCGAGCCCGTAAAGTTTTGCCATGAAGTTTCTAAAGCCTCTGGTCCGAACAATGTTATTTAAACCCATCTTGATTTGATTTAGTTGTTAGTTAATGTCTTTGATTGTGTTATTAGAATTGATTAGTTATAAACCCTTGATGCCTTGGCAGGATTGTCATCTTTGCTCCTTCCAAGGAATGGCTGCATGGTACGGAAGCCGATATAGGATTTTGAGGTATCCTGAAATTCATAGGCCCTGACCTGTACCTGCAGGTAATACGCAATATCTTTCCATGAACCGCCTTTTACCACTTTTCTTTTCATGGCAGGAGGATCATCTTCTTTGGCATTGTAAGTATAGTTGGGGTTCATATCCCATGTAAAATTGTAGGATACGGGGTCGAAGGCACTGACAGTCCATTCGGCAACATTCCCCGACATATCATACAGTCCCCATTCGTTAGGTGGGTAGTGGCCAACGATCACGGTGCGAAGCCCGCCATCATCAATATAATTACCACGGATTGGCTTAAAGTTAGCCAGGAAACATCCTTTGTCATTCCTGGTATATGGGCCACCCCACGGATATGGGCTGTTTTCGTAACCACCTCTGGCTGCCCATTCCCACTCAGTTTCTGTGGGGAGACGCCATTCCGCTACGCCCGTTTCATCTCTTTCCGCGCGCAGGTAAGCATTTCTCTTCTCTGTCCGCCAGACGCAAAAAGCCTTGGCTTGAAGCCAGTTCACACCAACAACCGGATAATGGTCGAAAGCAGGATGCCAGAAATATTTTTCCGCCATCGGATCATTAAAGGAGTAAGTATAATCGTGGATCCAGCAGAGTGTATCGGGATATACATTAATAATTTCTTTTCGAACATATACAGAACGGTCTCTCATACCCTGCGGACGATTGGCAAAACCGGCATTTTCATAGTTGCCGTCTTCCGACCAGTCTTTCTTGGCAGCAGCATTCAGATCGACCCAGTAATATTCATAAAATAGTTTCCGGGTATCTACTTCTTTTCTTCTAAAGTACCTTTCATGCTCCGGGAGATACATATCTTCAAGCGCATCCTTTACGGCCTGGTCATCAGATTCCCAAGGTACATCTTCTCTCCAGTTCACCACCGGCGGATCGATGATACCACCTTTTCTGGTTTCTGTCCTGATGTATGGAGGATCGGTAATACCATTATCATAAAGCATCCAGCGTGCTATTGAATCCCTCACCCAAAAAACGAATTCCCTGTACTCGTTATTGGTAATTTCGGTTTCATCCATATAGAAGGCGGCAATAGATACTGTTTTTGGCTGGTGCAGCTGGCTGAAGTTAAAATCTTCGTCGCCTGTGCCCATGGTAAAACTACCCTGTGGGATGAATATCATGCCATAGGGATCGGGTTGGTAGAAATGCTTGGATTTTCTCCTAGCTCCAACGAGTTCACCATTGCCTGAGTTGCTGCAGCTGTCAAGGATCATCAGAGCGATCAGTAGTGCCAGGTAAAATGGAAACTTTTTCATACTGTTATAATATTGATTAAGTAGCTAACGGTCTAGTCTTACAATTATTATTTAAGAACGTCCAAAATTAATTAATAAAATCAAACTACAATGATTTTTTTATATAATTACAGGAAGCGCGTATTCCTGTAGCTTTTCCTGCCTTTTTCCGCTTCTATCTTGAAACAGTACTTCAACATGACCTCATGACTGCCTGCCGTTCTGCCCAGGCCAAGCTTAGAGGTTGTGATGTCATACGAATATCCAAGCTTAAAGTTTTTATACTGTAGTCCTACTATCACGGAAACCGCATCCTGTATGCGATAATTCAATCCTCCCCAGAACATATTCTTGTATTCCAGCAGTGTGGCAATATCCAATTGTACTGATGCCTGGTCAAATTTTAACATGGCATATGGCAGCAAGGCAAAATTAGGATGGTTCCTGAACACGTATTCGTAACCTCCCTGTAAATAAAATGTACGGTCGAGTGTCATCCTGTAAAGAAAGCTTCCTGAAGTGGTGCTGTCCACGTTCGTGGTCCAGTTTGCCAGCTCTTTTCCTTTTGTTTGCAGTACCTGGTTTACTGAAAACCCAATGAAGTAATGATCAGGCACTTCATAAACCACTCCCAATGCCCCGTCAATAAGGATCTCGGATTCTTCTCCCTGCATCGCCTGAAGGAGTTGATCGTTAGGATCTACGGCAATGAATTTTGAGAAGTCAATGGAGCGGTTGTTAAATCCCAACTGAAAGCCAACACCAAGTTTGCCATATCCCATCTCCCGAATATATGAATAGCCAATTCGCAGAGCGATGGTTTTGGTAAAGCCGATCTTGTCCTGCATAACAAGGGCTGAAAGTCCGCCCCTCAGAGCCCTGACGGGGGCATCGATGCTGATGAGGAATGTTTCAGGAGCAACCTTTTCTCCTTCGCTGTCCTTGAAACCTGACCATTGTTGCCTGATGAGGCCGGTAACACAGATGCCTTCACCGATACCTGCAAAAGCGGGATTGGTGAAAACCCTGTTAAACATATTTTGAGTGAACTGAGGCTCCTGCTGGGCATGCAGACCGGTCCCAATAATTGTTACAACGAACAATAATATTGTGAATTTTATCTGCCTCATGTTTAGTCTTTGGTTTGCCTGATTATAGTGCAGCTAAAGTATAAAAAAAGTAAACGTGATTGCCTACTATTCTGACTTCTCAGCAAACAGGCATACAGCCTGCGGTAAATCTGCTATGTCAAATGTACAAAATAACTGCAATACAATTCTACGTATTTCTTCTAAATTTCACTGCTAAGCAATCTAAGTATAAATACTTATTAGTGAGATTTCGGAAATGATAACGTACAGAGTGCCGGAATATTTTTCAAGCCGGGATTTAGGATGAGATATTAGAAGTATGCGCGTATTTGCAAACTGCCCACATGAACTATCGGTATTTCCGGTGCTTTACGCCCGTCATAGATAAGGCTTAATTGCAGGTGGTCGGAAAGGTTTTGCTGGTATGACACGTTCCAGGTGCCGTTTTTCCCGGTCTGCAAGCCTTCCAGCATTTCAAAGCTCAGCGAAGTGTTTTGATCTCCATTATAACTGATATCGATGTAGTTAGCCTTAACAAGCAGAGTGCCTTTGTTTACTATTCTATAGTTGATCTCTGTGCCAAGGTCACGTATCCGGGATTGCTCCCCACCAACCTTATTTATATTGTCACGATAGCGGAAGCGGAGACTGATACGTAAAGCGGGGCCGGGTTGGTAGGAGAGTTCCGGTAGAAATTCTAAATAATCGATATCGTAATCCCTGGAAGCAAAGAAGTCCGAAACGCTGGCTTTACGTCCCTTTTCCCCTCCCAGGTTCAGTGTGAATGAGGAGATGAAGTTCCAGCGGAGGTTGATCCCTCCCTGGAAAATGGTTCTTGTTTCAAAACCGTTTAGCATATATGCCTTGTTACGGTTACGAAGCAAGTTTATATCCAGGCCATATTTTGGGTTGGTCTTATTAAAATAAAGGGTATTCCTGAATGAAGAGTTAAGGGATATGAGCGAGGTATCAAGGATCTTATCTTCACGAATAAAAGGGTTGTAAGCAATATTCAGGTCGTCGGTGGAAGTCTTATGCTCAATCCTGAACATGGTTTGATTTTGCCAGCGGGAAAGAAACTTCAGAAAGCCGTCCTTGCTGTTCCAGACAATAGCGGGCATGATATTCAGTGCCTCCCGGAATTGGTTGGTGTAGGTCTTGGTGTATTCATTGCTGGGGGTGAACACCCGGATGTAATTGGCCTGGTCTTTAAATGGCGCCACTTCGAATTCATTTAATTGTTCC
>DAOVZP010000287.1 GCA_030635045.1 Bacteroidota bacterium
GCAAAACCCCCAAAGTCATATTATCTTGAAATGTACAGGGATGATGCTTATGATGCTTCTGTGCAAACTGACATAGCAAATATTGACATTGAGATCAAAACAAGCCTGGAGGAATTAGATGCCTGGAAACTCATGAGCCAGATCATCACATCCTATTTTGATGTGATTGAGGTTACTGACCGTGAAACAGGGTATTTGCGTACTTCATGGGTGGTGCAGTCTTTTCAGCAAAACACAATTCGCTCCCGTGTAATTATTAAGCTTGGCAATTCTGATCCGCTTGTTTATAAAGTGAAACTTGTCAGTGAAGAATCAAGATTCCCGGGCACCTCGGTGAAGAGCGATGAACTTTATCGCGAATGGGACCGTGTGCTGAGAAAATTTGAAAACATTGTTGAAGAACTTCGTACAAGGTTGCAATAATCTGAAATAATACTCCAAAATAGACCACCTTCAAAATTTTGGGGGTGACTTTCCCTTTTTTTATTAGACGCATATAGTCAGGAACTTATGGCTCTTGTATGGATAATGTTTTATCATTGTATAGATATAGTAAATCATATTTATTGTTTATATAAAAAATAAATAGTTCTTTTACTTTCTAAATATTGCATTAAAAACTAGATGGATATGAAAAAGATATTACTCAACCTGATTGCAATCATGATCGTGATGGGGGCAAGTGCTCAAACGTGGAACTATGTTACAAACAGCGGTACAGATTATATTCTGTATGGGATGAGCTTTCCTCCCGACCAAAGCATTGTTGGTTATGCATGTGGGATGGATGGAACATACAATCAACCCGGCATTGTTATTAAAACTACTGATGGAGGAGATAACTGGACTGAAGTATGGCCGGTAACCGGAAGCATTGATGGTTTACAGGGCATTTGGTTCATTGATGAAAATGTCGGTTTCGCCAGTGGTTGGAATAACTATTTCATAAAGACGACTGACGGTGGCATTAACTGGACCCCGGTATCATGCGGGACTAATGTTTGGTATTATACCGATGTAGAATTCTGGGATACCGACAATGGTGTAGCCTGTGCATATATGAACTCATCTGATCAATGTGTCTTTGTTACTGATGATGGAGGTGATACCTGGACCCAGGCAACTTCCGGTGTATTGGGCAACATGATGGCAGTATGCTATGCAGATGCAACAACTCTCTTTGCAGTGAACACTTCAGGAAATGTATATAAGTCAACCGATGGCGGCCATAACTGGACGGTAAAGTCATCACTCCCGGCGCTCCTGTTCGGGGTTGATTTTGCTGATGCGAACTTTGGGGTTGTTGGAGCGGAAGAAAAGATATTTGCTACCAATAATGGTGGAGACTCATGGACTACTTATACAACAGGATATGAGAATTTCTATGCAACACAAGCTTTTACTGATGGTACTGCTTATGTTGGCGGAACTGATGAAAGAATACATGTAACCTATGATTATGGTGTTAGCTGGCAATTGGATCACAATGGTGCAGGAACTTCACACCTATACCGAATTCGATATGCTCCTAATGGGACATTGACTGCTTGCGGTTCGCAAGGGACTATTATACAAAGAGAACCTTCTCTTACTGCTGCTTTCACTGCTGATAATACTGCAGTATGCGAAGGGGATATTGTGAACTTTACCGACATGTCGGTCGGAGTAATTACTTCATGGTCATGGATCTTTGAAGGTGGAACACCTGCCTCATCAACAGTACAGAATCCAGCTGTTACGTACAACACAAGCGGCAGCTATGATGTAAGCCTGGAAGTGTCGGACGGAAACAACACAGTTTCAACGACCGAAACAGAATATATCAGTGTTGAGTCTATACCGGTTCAAGCTACTATGCCTTCAGGCCCTGACGAGACATGTACAGGAAGTATTTATGATTATACAACCTCTGTAATTTCCAACGCAGATGAATACGATTGGAGGGTTGAACCTACTGATGCAGGGAATATGACCGGAACAGGAACCACAGGATCTTTCATAGCAGCAACGGATTGGACAGGTGCTTATACGATCAAGGTTCGAGGAGTGAATGAGTGTGGTGACGGGGCCTATTCACCTCTTTATAATGCCACCCTGTATGCTTCGCCGGCCAGTTATTTCATTACCGGTGGCGGTGGCTATTGTATTGGTGACCCCGGCAGGGAGTTGATCCTTGAAGGTTCTGAAACCGGAGTGGATTACGAATTATATTTTGATGATGTTTCTACCGGTGAGATTCTGGCCGGAACAGGTGACAGCCTGAACTTTGGCTATCATACCGACCAGGGTTTTTATACCGTAACCGGATATACCGACCATTGTACACAGGACATGCCCGGACAAGCTTATGTCTATTTGCAATTTATGCCGGCTACGCCAAACATTCCTGAAGGGCCGGATATGGTCTGTAATAACATGGTTTCAACCTATACAACTTCGGGTAGTTTGAATGCGGATACGCTCATCTGGATATTGATACCTGCTGAAGCCGGGCTCTTAATTCCGGGAACTGATATGACCTATGTTGATTGGGATGCAGGGTATACTGGTACAGCATATCTCTCTTTATATGGTAGTAATATTTGTGGTGATGGCTCGGTATCGCCTGAACTCGAGATCAATGTACAGGATGCTCCCGCGCCTGAAATTTCAGGCCTTGCCATCGTATGTGAGGATGACCTGGCAGATTATTCTACTCCGGACAATGCCGGTAATACATACATCTGGGAAGTAGATGGCGGAACGATCATTGCAGGAGGGGGCACTCACCAGATCACAATACAGTGGGGAAGCTATGGAACTGGATATGTTATGGTAGTTGAAGACAATGGTGCCTGTTCCGATACCACCGAGAACTATATGGTACAGATTGATGAATGTACTTCCATTGAGGAATTACAAAATAGTGGTTTCAGAATCTATCCCAACCCGGCCAGCTCAGCCCTGACGATCGAGTGCCCTTCCCTGAATGAGGAGGAAGGATTTGAACTTAAAGTATGGAATATTCATGGACACCTGGTTGAAAATATGATCGTAACAGCCGGTAAGAATCATACCCAGCTTATGGTAGAAGATTATCCGGCCGGTGTGTATTTTGTGCAACTGATCACTGGAATAAAAAGCTATTCAAGGACCAGGTTCATAGTAAACCATTAATAAATATATCATGAAAAAACTATTTCCAATTCTTATTTTACTTGTAATAAGTATCAGCCTTTATGGGCAGAAAAGCATTGATAAGAAACTCAGGAAGCTTGATGATTATTATGAGCTAGCGCTTACTGATTGGAATGTTCCAGGGATGGCCGTTGCCATCGTAAAGGACGGGGAGATCATTTTTTCCAAAGGATATGGAACCATTAATGTGAATACGGGTGAGGCGGTTGATGGCAATACACTCTTTGCAATAGCATCTAATTCTAAAGCATTTAC
>DAOVZP010000091.1 GCA_030635045.1 Bacteroidota bacterium
ATTTAATATTGCATTTTAATAGAAGTCGATCCCCGATGTACGCTTCTAGCTTGTCACCAATTTGAATCGGGCCGACTCCGGCAGGTGTTCCGGTGAAGATGAGGTCGCCGGTTTTTAGTGTGAAGAATTTTGACAGGTATGCAATGAGGTCATCAAAGTCGAATATCATATCTGCAGAATTGCCTTCCTGAACAGTTTCGCCGTTCTTGTCCAGATGGAAACCGATGTCATTCAGATCGGCAAATTCATCTTTATTAATAAATTCCATGCTGAGCGGAGCCGAAGCATCAAATGCCTTGGCGATCTCCCAGGGAAGCCCTTTTGCCTTGGCCTTGGCCTGCAGGTCGCGGGCGGTAAAATCAATGCCAATGCCAATTTCATTATAATAGGTATGTGCAAATTTCTTTTGGATATTCTTGCCAAGCTTGTTGATCTTCACTACCAGTTCGCATTCATAATGAATGTCTTCCGAAAAATCAGGGTAGTAAAACGGCCTGTTCCTCCTGAGCAGGGCAGTATCGGGCTTCAGGAAAAAGACCGGGTTTTCCGGCACAGGGTTGTTCAGTTCTCTGGCATGGTCAACATAATTCCTGCCAATGCAGATGATCTTCATGTCGAGCTTGGTATTTAGTTGATTATCTTGCTTTTGTCAGATGGCCATAAGTACTTAAAACAGCTTAGGGTCGGTATATCTCTTTTTGATGGCTGTGATCACCTTCTTGGTAGACAGGGGAAACTCAGCTTTGATCATCCAGTCGAAATACTGGGGCTCCTTCCTGAAAACCTCTTCCACTGTTCTCCCTTTGTGCTTGCCAAAGTTGAAAACTTCTTCCTGCTTCGCATTGAAAACAATATGGCCTATGAGATCGACAAAGCGTGTATTGTAGGAAAAATCATGCAATGCCTTCATATCGTTTTTGATCGGCTGGCTGACGTTCCCGTCATTATCTTTATACTCCGTGTCTTCGTAATGTGTGACCTGAGCTTTCAATATTTCATAGGTGGCCATGGTGTCGGCCTCTGCGGAATGTGCATTCTCCAGCTCTTTGTCGCAATAGAATTTATATGCAGCCCTGAGGTTTCTGGGCTCCATCTTGTGGAAGATGTTCTGCACATCAATAAAGTAGCGGTCGCGAAGGTCAAAGTCAATATCAGCCCGCAGGAACTCCTCCACGAGCAGCGGGATGTCGAACTTATTGGAATTGTATCCCGACAGGTCACAGTCTTTAAATAAGTCGTTGAGCCCCACTGCCAGTTCTTTAAAAGTGGGTTCATCCTTCACGTCATCATCGGAGATGCCATGGATGAGTGTCGAATCCAGGGGGATGGGAATACCCGGGTTCACCCTGTAGGTTTTTACCTGTGTGCTGTTGTCTGGTTCTACCCTGATGATGCATATCTCAACGATACGGTCAGTGGCAACGCGGATGCCTGTGGTTTCCAGGTCGAAAATGGCCAGGGGCCTGCTTAAGTTCAATTCCATGAAAGTGCGGATTATCGGTTTGTGATTTCCTGCTAAAGTACAGGAATTTGTTTATCAAATGATTGAAAATGATCAGATATTCCTTTCTGTATCGAAATTCTCCAGCAATTCAGCCAGGCGCTTGAGGTACATGCCACCCAGGGCACCATCCACGATGCGGTGGTCATAGGCCAGGGAAAGGATCATCATATGCCTGATCCCGATCATGTCGCCCTGGTCAGTCTCAATAACGACAGGCTTTTTCCTGATCGCGCCAATGCCCAATATGGCAACCTGTGGCTGGTAGATGATAGGCGTACCGGTTATACTGCCAAATGAGCCGAAGTTAGTAGTGGTAAAAGTGCCCCCCTGTATCTCGTCCGGCAGTAGCTTGTTTGCCCTTGCCCTGCCGGCGAGGTCGTTCACATCCCTTGTGATGCCCAGCAGGCTCTTCTGATCAGCATTCCTGATCACAGGGACGATGAGGTTACCGTCCGGCAATGCTGCAGCCATGCCGATGTTAATGCTTTTGCGTATGATCATCTTCGTGCCGTCAACACTGGCATTGATACGCGGATAATCTTTGATGGCCTGTGCCGTGGCTTCAATGATGATAGGTGTGAATGTGAGCTTCTCGCCTTCACGCTTCATCACCAGGTCCTTGACCTTATTGCGCCAGTTCACCACATTGGTCATATCAACCTCAATGAAGGAGGTAACGTGCGGTGAAACCTGTTTCGACATCACCATATGGTCTGCAATAAGCTTACGCATGCGGTCCATCTCAATGATCTCGTCACCGGCGGCACTGACAACAGGAGGCGCAACAGTTGGCTTTGGCGTCGATGCTTTAACGGCTGAAGCCGATGTTGCAGGCCTGTTTTTCAGAAAGTTCAGAATATCCTGTTTTGTTACCCGGCCTTCTTTGCCTGTGCCTGAAATGCTTTCCAGTTCAGCCATGGAAACACCCTCAGTCTTAGCGATATTTTTCACCAGTGGCGAATAGAAACGACTTGCTTCAACCGATCCTTCAGCAGCAGGGGGTGTTGTAACACTCACTGTTTTTATCTCAGCTTTTGCTTTTTCTTTTGCAGGCTCTTCAGTAGCTGCAGCGGCATCCTTCCCGCTATCATCCCCCTCGGTTTCGATAACAGCTATCACTTTTCCCACATCGACAACATCCCCTTCCTGAAAGAATACTTCCTTCAGGATTCCTTCAACAGGAGAAGGGATCTCCGAATCCACTTTGTCAGTGGCGATTTCGACAATTGCATCATCCTCTTCAATGGTATCTCCGGGGGACTTCAGCCACCTGATGATGGTTGCTTCAATAATGCTTTCACCCAGCTTTGGCATCACGATCTGAAAGTTGGCCATAGTATGATCCTTTAATTCACCTAAATATACAAATAAGATGTCTGAATGTTCAATTATCCTCTTCTTCCGAGTTCCCTGTATGCACGAAAGATGATGTTCATATCTGTGGTGAAGTTATAATCCCTGGCATAGATCAGGTTCAGTTTTCCCGTGATCTCCGGATTTATTCGCTTTCTGATAAAAGCATCTTCAGGATGCAGAATGCCCCGCTTGATATGGGGGAGTTTCTCCGGCTCTGCAGGATTTTCAATATTGTACCCAACCCATGAACGACGGGCAAACAGAACCATCAGGATATTCCTTACAAGGCCGCCGGGATTTTTTATGATGAAAATGTTTACGGGGAGAAAAATGAGCAGTGTTAAGGCGGTGATAATATCGACAAATCTCTTGTTTCTCAGGTTTCTTGGTGTGGTGATGGAGTTGATGCCAACAGTGTACAGGTCTCCGGAAGTGTTGATGGAGTTACTGCCGATGATGGAAAGGCTGTCTTCCGGAGCGATCTTGAAGTCGACCCTGAGATGCTGCAGCTCCGACATCTTGTCGATGATCACCTGGTGGGGGAGGCTTTTGGAACAGAAGATCACTTCAGAGATCTTATAGATCGGGATGATCTCCGGCAGCTGTTCGATGGTGCCGATGAACAACTCGCTCCGCCGGGTATTGTTCTGTATGCTTACCAGGCCGACAAAGGCCGGTTTTAACCAGGTCTTATGTAAGAGATCGGCTACACGTTCTGCCTCATCTTTCTGTCCGACGATGATGAAGCGCTTGTTTTTGACTTCGCCTCCTATCCTATACCTTTGGATCCCGGTCAGATGAAGGATCAGGCGTAATATTGTCATTGCACTGAAGCCCCATACGGCACCGAGAATTATGATCGCCCTCGAGAAACGGTACGATTCACTCAGCAAGGCATAAACCACCAGGATGAATACAGTGCCTAATGCTATTCCCTGAAAGATCTTGATGAGCCTGATAGGTTTGTCGTAGCCGCCACTGAGAAATACCGATAAAAGCCACACCAGGATATACAGGGGTACAGTAATAGTGATGAACTCCTGCGGATAGCTGCCGCCATCGGGGAAGATCACCCTGGTTTCCCAGTATTCCTTGATAAAGTATATCCCGGCAAATATTATGATGATGTCGAGGATTGGCAGGAGGGCCTTTTTGAAGAACCTGTTCATAACGGCCAGGGAGGCGCGTAGCCAGATGGCCATATTGATCAGCAGGGAGAACATCCGTGCATTTTTTTGGGAGAAGTGTTTGCCGGCGAAGATGGCCATGGCCCTGTAAAATACGAAGACATAGTTTACGCTGCTCTTCTTGGTGCTTTCTCCCTTATAATGGATGATCCGGGTTTCGGGGAAATAATAATTCTTATACCCTGCCTTGATGATCCGGTAGGAGAGGTCGATATCTTCCCCGTACATAAAGAAATCCTCATCCAGCAAGCCGGTTTTGTCAAGGGCTTCCCTGCGCATGAACATGAATGCCCCGGAAAGGATATCCACCTCGTTGATCTCATCCTTATCGAGATAGCCGAGATGGTATTTGCCAAAAATCCTGGAACGCGGAAAGATCCTTGATAAGCCAAAGATCTTGTAGAAGGCAACATCGGGTGTGGGCAGGCCACGTTTTGACTCAGGGAGGAAGTTGCCTTTGCCATCGATCATTTTCACGCCAAGCCCCCCGGCTTCAGGGTGCGCATCCATAAATGCAATGATCTTGCTGAAGGTGTCGTCTTCAACAATGGTGTCGGGGTTCAGCAGAAGCACATATTCTCCCTTTGATTCGTGGATGGCCTGGTTGTTTGCCCTGGAAAAACCAACATTGTCTTTGTTGTCGATCAGCCTGACTTCAGGGAATTTTTCCTTTACCAGCCGGACCGACCCGTCAACAGAGTTATTGTCGACCACCCACACATCCGCTTCTATGCCTTTGATGGCACGGCGTACCGAAGTAAGGCACTGGTCAAGGAAGTGCTTCACGTTATAGTTGACAATAACAATGGAAAGTTTCATGCTTTCGGTTTTCCTTCTGCGGGTTCAAAGATAGGAAATAAAGTACTTAGAGTACTTGGAGTACTTGAAGTACTTAGAGTACTTGCAGTACCTGGAGTGTCTGCAGTGTGTGTGTCCTGACGGCTTATTATTTGAATTCAGTTAAAATAAGCCGCTTTATGCAATTTTTAAGCGTTTTTACTTCCCGGAAAACAAAAAGAAATATACATTTGGGTAATTAATTACTAAAATTAATAAAATGTCAAAAATTCTGAACATCAGTGAAGCCGCCTCTATTGCCGTACATGGAATTATACTGGTGGCGAGGTCTGATAAGCTGGTGAACGTGAACTATATAGCTGAACTTACTGCCAGTTCCAGGCATCATGTGGCTAAGGTATTTCAACGTCTTGTTAAAGAAGGATTTATAAATTCAAGCCGTGGGCCTTCCGGTGGATTTTCCCTGAAGATGGCACCGGAAGACATTTCTTTTCTTGATATATATGAAGCCATAGAAGGAAAGATCATCATCACAAAATGCCCTCTGGATAAACCCATCTGCCCTTTCGATAAGTGTATCTTCCAAAACGTGATCACAGATCTTACCCTTGAATTCAGAACCTATATGGAGGAGCAGACGTTGGATAAATATTTGGATTACTGAAATCTGAAATCTGAAATTAGTAACCAGTATCCAGTAACCAGTATCCAGCATCCAGCATCCAGTATCCAGTAACCAGCATCCAGTAACCAGTAACCAAATTTGTATGAAAAGAGAGATAATCAAAATAGATGAGGACAAGTGTAACGGATGTGGTTTATGCATCCCCGCATGTCCGGAAGGGGCCTTGCAGATAATTGACGGAAAGGCACGCCTGGTAAGTGATCTGATGTGTGATGGCCTTGGCGCATGCATAGGCGATTGTCCGGAGGGAGCAATAGAGATTGAGACCCGCGAAGCTGAACCATATGATGAAACTGCTGTGATGAAAGAAATTGTCAAACACGGTTTCAATACTGTCGTTGCCCATTTGAAACATTTGCGGGATCATGGTGAGACGACATTCCTGAAAGAAGCCATTTTGTTCCTGGAGGAGCAGGATAGCCTGGGATATACCGTTGCTGAAGTAACGCAAAAAGTTCATGAAAAGGATGATGGTGATGCTTGCGGGGGAGGCTGTCCGGGTGGTGCCACTGTAGTTTTCGATATAGATACTGATGCTGTAAATAAAGCGGCGACAGCCGGAAATACGGAAAGCAATGCTGATCTGCCTTCCGCCCTCAGGCAATGGCCGGTGCAGATGCACCTTATCAATCCGAATGCCGCATACTTCGAAAATGCTGATGTAGTTCTTGCTGCAGATTGTACCGCTTTCTCAATGGGTAATTTCCACACTCGATATCTTAAAGGTAAAAGTCTGGCTATTGCCTGTCCGAAGCTTGATTCCGGGTTAGATATTTATGTTCAGAAACTGGTTAGCATGATCGACGAGGCCCGGATCAATACCCTGCATGTGATGGTTATGGAAGTTCCCTGTTGCAGCGGCCTCATACAAATGGCACAGACGGCAGTTTCAAATGCTTCCCGAAAGATCCCTGTCAAGAAAACTGTTGTCGGGATCCGTGGTGATATCCTTTCTGAAGAATGGGTTTAATAGATTAAGTTTCCCGGACTAAAATTTTTCAATCTGGAAATTATGGGCAGAAAGAGGAGGAGGAGCTTAATAAAATGGCTGCACAAATGGCCATCACTCGTAATTGTAATATTTATTATCCTCTGGGCCGGTTCAGGTGTGATCCTGAACCACAGGCATATTTTTTCATCCTTAGATGTAAATCGTGATTATCTTCCCAACGAACATCAATACAGAAACTGGAATAATGCATCTGTCAGGGGATCAGTACGGATCGACAGCAACCTGCTCTGGTTTTACGGAAATACCGGGGTTTGGCAGTTCAATGAGTCGGACCAAAGCTG
>DAOVZP010000267.1 GCA_030635045.1 Bacteroidota bacterium
GGGCAGTCAAATAATTCTTCAAATTCATTGACCCGTAAAATGCCTGCACGCTCCAAGGCAGCATCATAAACGGCATCTTCGCCGGCCATGGCACCGGTATGGGATGCGGCTGCCGCCGCTGACTCAGGATACCGTCCGGCTTTATAAACAATGATAGGCTTCTTACGGGCAAAGGCACGGGCAGCCGTCATAAATTCATGTGCAAAGGTGATGGATTCAACGTAGAGTACTATAGACTTGGTGTTGGGGTCCTGCCCGAAATAATCGATCAGGTCGCCAAAACCAACATCCATAGTGTTACCGATGGATACGAAATAAGAGAAACCAATGTTTTGTTCTATGGCCCAGTCGAGCACTGAAGTACAGAGGGCTCCTGATTGTGAGATAAAAGCCACATTGCCTTTCTTTGGCGTATTGGCTGCGAAGCTGACATTCATGTTTAGTCCGGGAACAATGATCCCGAGGCAGTTTGGCCCGATCACCCGCATGCCTTCATATTTGGCCACTTCGGCTTTTACCTGATCTTCTAGTTTGCGGCCTTCTTCTCCCGATTCTTTAAATCCGGCCGACATGATGATGATACCGAGCACCCCTGCCTCACCGCATTCTTTGATCAGCTGTGGTACGCGATGACCTGATGTTGCGATCACTGCCAGATCAGGGGTTTTTGGAACGCTCTTAATATCGGGGTAGCAGGTGATCCCCATCACTGCTTCATACTTTGGGTTGATGGGGTAAACCACTCCCTGGAAGCCTCCTCCTACGAGGTTTTTCAATGCGATTCCCGCAACACTGTCGGGATTGTTGGAAACTCCGATCAGGGCAATCCTTTTAGGCCTGAAAATTTTATGAAGCGTTCTGATGGGCATGGCTGTATTATTTTAATGTTAATTGGATAATAGAAATATATGGTCTTTACAAAAACCAGTGCAAAGGTAGTAATAATTATCCTATTGTTAATTAATTAACAGAAAAATATTACAAGAATATTAGTTCCTGCAAATAAAAAAAACCCGCAGATTTTCTACGGGTTTTAAAGAACTTAAATTTGATTACTAAACTCTTTTAGGAGCTTTTGCTAAAAGTATGATCACCGTACCTGCAATACATGCAATACCTGCAATTAAGAAGGGGGTCATCCATGCTGATGGATCGGCAGCACCTGAAGCGGCATCCTTGAAGTAACCAGCGATCTGAGGACCGAGAATACCTGCAATACCATATGCGAAAAATATCAGTCCGTAATTTCTTCCAACGGTTTTATTACCGAAAAAATCAGCAGTAATGGCCGGGAACAATGCAAAGTTTCCTCCGAAGTTGAAACCGATAATACCCGCTGCAATAATGAGTCCCATTGCAGTTCCACCAAGGTAAAAGAATGCCAGCATGATAATACCCTGTAGCAGGGTCATCAGGATGATAGACAGCCTGCGGCCGATATAATCAGATACCATTCCCCAAACGATCCTACCGAGGCCGTTCAGGATTGCGTACACTGCCATGGCTGTACCGGCAGTGGCACTGGCCCATGCAAAAGTATCTGCAAATCCTTCAGTACCCGGATCGAGTGTACCAAGTTTGGAATATGTCAGGGCATCAATGCCGAAAAGTTTAATACAATAGATAACCATCAGTCCGGCAAGCGCAGAGAAAACAAAAGTTAAAAAGATCATGTAATACTGTGGTGTTTTTAACATCTCATTAGAGTCGAAGTTCACCACGCCGTTAGCAGTTGCTGATGAGGGTTCCGGAGGTGTATAGCCTTTGGGCAGCCATCCTTCGGGAGGGTCTTTCATAACGAGGCTTCCAAGGATCACCATCACAGCAAAGATGGCACCATAAAGAAGATATACGCTTCTGAGTCCGTCAAGGCCTGCGATCTCTAAGTTGTTGAGCAGTCCGCCGCCCCATGATCCGGCCCATTTCACCCAGATGGTGGCACCGAAACCGAATCCGGCTACCGCCAGACCGGTAAGCATACCTTTTTTATCGGGAAACCATTTTACGCCAACAGCAATAGGTACCACATAGGCGAGGCCAATCCCGGAACCACCGATGATCCCGATGAAAATTAATTGGGTGATAAAACTATCACCAAAAAATCCCGCCAGGATATAACCCAGTCCGAGGACCAGACCACCGGCGATTGCCAGTTTCTGTGGTCCGATGCTGTTTAGTTTCCTTCCGGCCCAGATCATCACCAGGGCGAAGAAAAAGAGGCCTGCCGAGAATACCCAGGCAGCTTCCCCTGCTGAGAACTGGTAGACACCAGCAGCAGCTGTTAATTTCGGTGTAAACACCGACCAGGCATAAATTGCACCCAGTGCCAGTTGGATCAGAATTGCTCCGACAACAACCAGCCATCTGTTCATTACTTTTTTGTTTTCCATGATTATATACTTTAGTTTAATTTTATGTTTTATTAGATAAGAATTAAGTATTCAGAATTAAGTATTCAGAATTTTTCGCCATACAATCCTATATTTTTTCTTTCATGCGCTTAATGTATGCTTCAAGCATCTTGCTTACTTCATTAGCAAGCATTTCTGCATCATCAGGGATGATAAGGTTAAGATCTTTTGATAGTATTAAGTAATACCTTAATTCCTCCAGTGATGATTGAGCAATATTGTAAAATCTGATTTTATCTTTATTCCCGGTTCTTTTATAGCCTTCTGCAATATTAGCTGGAATCGAAGTAGCCGCTCTTCGCATTTGAGAAGTAAGGCCGTATGTCTCTTCTTTGGGGAATGACTTGGTAGATTTATAAATTATGAGCACCAAATGATGAGATTTCTCCCAAATTATTAAGTCTCTGAAACTACCTGATTTGCTCATTCTTAATTCTTAATCCTTAATCCTGAATTCTAATCAGAAAAAGACATCCCGGACTCTAATAAAAATCCGGAATGTCTTAAGTATAAAAACCGAATTATCGTTTCACCTCAACTTTTGCGCCGGCAATGATATCTTCTACCACGCCCGGATCGAGAAGGGTGGAAGTATCACCAAGGTTGGTAGCATCTCCTTCACCAATTTTACGCAGTATCCTTCTCATGATCTTACCTGAACGGGTTTTTGGCAGTCCGCTTACGATCTGGATCATATCCGGCTTTGCGATGGGTCCGATATACTTAGTCACAGTAGCACGGATCTCTTTCTCAATATTATTGGCTTCATCTTCTGAAAGCTCATCGCAGATCACATATGCATAGATACCGGCTCCTTTGATCTCATGAGGATAACCAACAACAGCTGACTCAATAACTTTTGGATGCTGGTTGATGGCATCTTCCACCTCGGCGGTACCGATCCTGTGGCCTGATACATTGATCACGTCATCAACCCGGCCTATGATCCTGTAATAGCCCTCTTCATCACGTTTCGCACCGTCACCTGTGAAATAAAGGTCTTTATAGGCGGAGAAGTAAGTCTGATAGCAGCGGTCATGATCACCATAAAGGGACCTGATCATTCCAGGCCAGGGGAATTTAATGCAAAGGTTTCCTTCCACACCATTGCCTTTAAGTTCTTTGCCTTCAGGGTCAACCAGGATAGGCTGAATACCTGGAAGAGGCAATGTGGCAAATGATGGTTTGGTAGGAGTGATCCCTGCCAGAGGTGTGATCATGATACCACCGGTTTCGGTTTGCCACC
>DAOVZP010000236.1 GCA_030635045.1 Bacteroidota bacterium
GGTTTCCCTTATATTGCCAATACATTGGATTTTCCGGATACGGCCGGATTCGGTCCTTATTGAGCATTTTGTTTTTTACCCCCCCTGCGTCAACCTTTATACAAATACAAGCTAAAGCACACATGACAATTGCAAAAGTGCTTATTCTCTTCATTTCTGCTTTTTATTTGATATTATTCGTGAGCATTCTTACATAATACTATTTTTCTAATACGACTACTTCATATACTTTTAAATCCGGGAGATATACTATGCTGTTACCATTATTCTTATCAACGACTAATTCCATTTGGAATTCGCGGTCGGGAGAGACCGCCCATGCTTTTTTTACTTTCGAGGCAAGCTCAAGAGTAACAATGGGAACAGGCTGGCCTTCTCGGTAATTAACCAGATGGACTATGTCCCGGTCCTGTTGTGTGTCGTGTGATACACCTACCCATTCCGGGGCATTCACGGTAAGTGGCAGTTTTTTTCCGGCAGCCCATAAAACCGCATTTTTGAACATGCTCTTATCCTTCTCATCGGGTAGATAGATGGCTCGCCCCCTGCCAAATGTTGCTGTTTGCCCCTCTTCATAAAGAATATCGGTGTAAAAAACATATGCCCACTCTTTATCAATATTAAGATCACCGAAAATTTCATGCAACCCATACGGTTTCCGTAACCTCCGCCAGTGGTCCAGCATGCCCGTTCTACCGGTAACCACAAGTCCTCCCCCTTGTTTTACAAACCGGACTATTTTTTCTATCACCGTGTCTGCCAGATTTTCCTGGTTGGCAAGGATCAGGGTGCTATATTTTTCTATTGAATCCAATTGTTGGTCAAATATAATATCATAAGGAATCTGCTGCTGCTGTAATATTTGTGCTGCTCTGAAGGGGTTTGGGACATTAAGGTTATAAGCCATTGTAGGGTAACTAAAAAGGATTGCAACCTTTTCTGCACCGGATGCATTTGTATAAAGCTTTTTGTGTGCATGCCAAAAGTCAAGGTACTGTTTTGTCACACCCTGGGGGATACCATAACCCAACCATGCCGGGGCACGGTTATAAGCCAGTTTTTCAGCATTTCCCTGCGGAGTCCGGTTGTAACAAAGTATAAAATTGTTGGTCGTACGCCCTAATTTGTAATTCATGAACTTCCCGTTAATGTATCCGTCTTTCCATTGTACGATGCTATGACCTTCAGCCCATATGACATTGGTGTACTGCAATACATCTGAATGGTTAGTGCCATTTCTCCATATGCCGCCATTAGATACACCACCTGAATTAACCTCAATCACCACTTCTTTATTCAGGCTCCTGATAAACCTGACAAATTCTGCCAGGTGGGTGGCCTTCGACCAACACCGGAAGTCGCACCATTCCTGCATAACCGGGTCATTCAGCACCTTAAGGCTGTCAAAGCGCTGATGTTTATCATCGTTCCAGATCGGAGGAGGGACGTGCGACACGTTGGAGAAGCCAAACCTATCCAGGCGCTGTTCTATCGTATATTTATCTTCGATGTATTTACGAAAAGCAGCCAGGGTAGGCTCGTTGTACTCCGGATGGTACGGATTGGCAGAATTGAAATTATCAAAATGGACAAAATCCGTTTTTACGGAATCTACCGCATAACGCAATATTTTTTCCTTAAAATAATTCCTGTATGCTTCATTGTGCAAACAAATCTGGAGGCGGTACGGTGCATACGCATAACCCAATATAATCGGCCTCCCAACTTCATCAATCTTGTACCATTTATCTGTTTCAGCTTCAGGCACCTCTTCGAAAAAGGTCTCATAAAACATGTTGTTCCACTGAATATAGGTATCCACCTTCATCCCGTACTTATGTGCAATTGCAGCAGCTTTCGCGGCACTCCTCATTGACTCTTTTTCTGCCTCGAACCCATACCCTTTATAGCAAAAGATATGATATACAGTGACACCTGCTTCGGCAAGAGATTTAATATATTCTTCAGAAAGCTGGTAGTCAAAACGTTCTCTATCCCATAGATTAAAACCCGGGTCGTTCCTGCGAACCTGAAACATCCATGGCTCATGCGTGGCTCCGCCATCAGCGAACCCTCCTCTAATCCACTGTGGCTGGTAACGTTCCAAGTCCTGTCCTAAAAGAGATAAATTCATTAAACCAAATAAAAGAATCCAGAAAAACTTTCTGTAATCTTTGCTTCTTTCATAAACAATTTGTTTCATATCTACTTATTATTAGTTGAACATCAAATTCTATTTTTTGGCTGATATAACTAATCAACACGCTAGCATATTTTCAAAGATCGACACAGACCTATTGAGTTCTATTTCGTGCCCTGATAAAGACTTCATAAGGCTGAACACCACATTTTTTTGCCCAATTCTGATAGGATTCTTCCAATTCCTGAACTTTTTCAGGAAGGTCATTACTTAAATCATGTAATTCCGTACGATCTTTTTCCAGATCATACAATTCCCATACTCCGTCATTGGTTGAAACGAGCTTCCATTTTCCCTGCCTTACTGCTCTTTTACCTATGTGCTCCCAATACAGGGCATCATGTATCGGGTGTTCTTCCATCCGGAATAAAGGAATCAGGCTTTTCCCTTCCAGTGGTTTCAGTTGTTTTCCTTTATAAATTTGTGGATATTCCACACCTGCAACATCAAGACAGGTAGCCATGATGTCAATAATATGTGCCGGTTGTTGAATAATGGCACTCTTTTTAGTCACACCATGCCAATGGGCAATGAGTGGGGTTGCAATACCTCCTTCATGCGCAAACGTTTTGTATTTTCGAAAGGGTGTATTGCTGGCATTGGCCCATGGAAGGCCATAAGCAGCATAAGTATCAGCATCGCCTGGCATTATCGAAGGATCGCTATTGGGGCGCATCGGACGACCATCAGGAGCCTTTTCCGGAAGCAAACCATTTTTTACCAGCCAACCTGTATCTTTCATATCATTGGAACAACCTCCATTGTCAGATAAAAAGAATATAAGGGTATTCTCCTGTTGTCCCGCATTTTCGATGGCAGCGACAATTCTTCCGATTCCCTGGTCCATTGCATCCACCTGGGCAGCATATACCTGCATACACCTTTCTCTCCAGTGTTTATGTTCTTCATTCTCCCAGGATACAATCCCATTCTCACTCGGCGATAATTGCCAGGAGGAGTCAATCAATCCCATTTCAATCATCCGTTTATACCGTTCAGAGCGAATTGACTCCCACCCTTTAGAGTAGAAACCATTATACTTTTGAATAATCTCTTCAGGTGCATGAAGTGGCCAGTGTGGGGCAGTATACGCAACATAAAGAAAGAACGGATCCTCTGCATTCCCGACCATATGGCCCTTGATAAACTGAACGGCAGTATCACTGATGGCATCGGTGTAATAGTAACCGGGTGAACCGGCTTTGATCGGAGTGCTGTCCTTCATAAGGCTGGCAGGGTCAAAATAACTGCAAGCACCAAGAAGCGTACCATAAAAGCGATCAAATCCGCGATCATGCGGCTGATGCGAAATTTTATGTCCCAAGTGCCATTTCCCGGACATCATCGTTTCATATCCACCAAGTTTGAGTACTTCGGCAATGGTCAGGCAATGATCATTCAGGTAACCCTCATAACCGGGAAAGCCCATATTTCCGTCCATAAAACCAAAACCTGTTTCATGCGGATAGAGACCCGTTAGCAAAGAGGCACGGGTAGGGCAACATCGGGCTGCATTATAAAACTGGGAAAATCTTATTCCATTAGCAGCCATGTTGTCCAGATTAGGCGTTTTGATCTCTCCTCCGTAGCAACCAATATCGGAATATCCCATATCGTCGGCTAATATGATCACTATGTTTGGTCTGACCCGGGTTTGTCCATCTGCCTGTCCCGCTACAAGAAAAAAATATATCCAACACAGTGAATAAATCCCACTCTTCCTGAGAAACGCAATTTTTTTCATGTGTTGTTTGATTGTTTTCATTTGAATTATTAGCTATTCCGGGTTAATGTTCTTTGATCCGAATGTTTCGATATCTAACTTTTCCGCCATGGTCCTGGAAACCTATCTTGCCCTTACCGGCCATCTCTTTATA
>DAOVZP010000053.1 GCA_030635045.1 Bacteroidota bacterium
ATCAGTATTACTATTATCTACTCATGTGAATGCACAGACAATCCTCTGTGTTGACCGTGATTTTGGAGACACCACCACCGGCGGTTATACCGATACCTGGCCTATGATACACCGGGCCCTGGATGCTGCCGGATACACCTATGACTACTGGGAAGTACTTTTAGAAGAAGATAATGGTCCTGATGCTAACTACATGGGCAGCTATGATGTGGTTATCTGGTTTACAGGGGAAGCCTGGGCGGATCATGCCACGATGGGGCCTGATGACGAATTCAGCCTTCTGCTTTATATGTCCTTTGGAGGAAAGGTGTTCCTTAATGCCCAGGATTGGCTTTGGGATTGGTACCCCAGCTATGGCAATTTTAGTGAAGGGGAGTTCCCTTATGACCAATTCGGGATCGTAGAAGTTGTTCAGGATGTTTATCATATCGAACCTGAAGACCCCAGCTCCATTGCTGATTCAGCCAAGTTTTACGGTTCAATAGGCTCTCTGGCAGAAGGACTGGTTTTCCCGGTAGTTGATATCTTCACCACAGACTCTGATGACGGACTATATGGTGACAGTATTGCCCAACATTTAGGCCAGAATTTAATGTCGATACAGGAGCCATACATGTCGCCCGGCCCTGCTGCCATTCAGTATGAAACAGCTGCTTTTCGATCTGTATTCACTACTATCGACATTGCGGCCATTTCCGATACTATAATGAGGAATATTTTTATGCACAGGATCGTTGACTGGCTTGCGTATGGCCCTACAGGCGTTAGTGATTTAAAAACAGAGGATATAGAATTGGTGATCCGTCCCAATCCGGTGACAAGCATTGTGAATATTGGAATGATACAGCAGATGGAGGAAGTTTCAATATATAGCAGCCAGGGCCAACTGGTTCGTCATGAAGCTATTGAAAAATCAAGCATAAAGATGGATCTGAGCGACCTGAAACCGGGTATTTATATTTTGAAAGTAAAAACCCATAAAGGCATTGTAACCAGTAAATTACTTAAACAATAAATACATAAAATGAGTATTTGTATAAAGATTGCAAAATTCACAGGGATAATACTTGGAACATTAGCCGGCATTCTGGTTTTGCTTGGGGTGATCGGCTATTTCATGTGGTTCCTTTACGAGGCATCATTTCTTAATGTTGCAAACTATTGGAATTATCTCTATGCATCGGTACCATTTAGCATACTGGCTATTTGTTGTACTCTATTTGTAATAGCAGGTAAGGACAAAAAGTAAACATAACTGATACTATCTGTATTTTTTTGGAAATGGTGTCATATCATTTCCGGAATGGTATAAAAAGTATTATGCTGACAGATTAAATTGTTAGCTGTAAGCAGCCGGATATAAAGTCATCCGGCTGTTTTGTTAATAGACTACAAGAAAAATAAAAATGATAGATTATCTTGGCAGGCAACCATGACATCAATACATTTGTCTCATTAATTACAAATCAACTCACTATGACTCAAAAAAAGTACTATCTGACAGCCGGATTAACATTATCGGCACTGCTGATCTCATTTTTCATTTTCAATAATTCTGCACCGGACCCAAGAGATGCATATGAGCAGGAGCTTATTGCAATGTATGCGCAGATCCCGGAAGCAATTATAGTCGAATCTGAAGGTGATAACCGCCCCGACAGGCCTGATTTGGCGGCCATACAAAACTTCTTTAGCATTATGGATCCGGCCCTGGGCCATGTTCCCACGGAGCGCCTGAGGATAGCCTGGGAGCAAACCAGCACCATGCAGGAAAATTCCATCAGGGAAAGCAATGCTTTATACTGGCAAACAGAAGGATCTAATATGGGGGGTCGAGTACGCGCCGTTATGTATGATCCCAACGAACTGTCAGGAAACAAGGTATGGGCAGGCGCAGTTACAGGAGGTTTATGGTATAACAATGATATTACTGATGACCAGAGTGCATGGGTGCCGGTAGATGATTTTCTGTCAAACCTGTCGGTCAGTTGTATTGTCAGCGATCCGAATAATTCACAGGTTTTTTATGCCGGAACGGGAGAGGCGGAAACAGCAAGGGTAATTTATCGCGAGTCTTCAGGAGTGGGGATGGGAATATTAAAATCTTCCGATGGCGGGGCCAGTTGGGATTATCTTCTTTCAACAGAATCATTTAAATATGTCACCGATATTCAAATTCGTGATGAGGATGGTATCAGCGTGATCTATGCCGGGGTTGCCTCAGGTATATATAAAGGCGTGACACACCAAAGCGAACCCGCCAATGGCCTGTTCCGTTCAGTAGATGGCGGACAGAACTGGGAACAGGTGTTGCCTTTTATACCCGGACTTGATGAAACTTATGCTGTGTCGGATATTAAAATTCAGGGAGATGGCCGTATTTATGTAGGCTCCATGGAAACTCCTGAACTGGAAGGGGGGGCAACAATATTTTATTCGGATGAAGGAACCACCGGAACCTGGACCACCTATGAAGATGTAAAAACACTTATCGAAAATCAAACTACAGAAAATATTCCCGGCCGTGTCATCCTGGCCATTGCACCCTCTGATACTGCTGTTGTATATGCCCTTTTTGCCGTAGGATATGAAAATGGCTTTGTTTATTATAAGGGACGTTATATTTATCGCACCAATGACAATGGACAAACATGGCAGCAGGTAAATCTCCCCGACTATGATTATGCTACCCTGGCCTGGCATGCACTGACCGCCGGTGTTGACCCGGTTGATGCCGATCATCTGTATGTTGGCGGGCTCGACGTATGGTCAACCATGAATGGAGGAGCCTCCTGGGCCCATCAATCTGACTGGGCGTTAATGTATTATGGCGGAGGTGATGATTATGTGCATGCTGATCAACATGTTCAGTTGTATAAAGACGGATCGGTAGATGAAATGTTGTTTGCCACCGATGGTGGAGTTTTTTATACTGCTAATGCCTCATCATCAAACCCTGTATTCGAAGAAAAGAATAAAAATTTCAGCACCCTGCAATTTTATACCTGTGCCATATCACCGGTAGCGGGAGATAACAGGTATATTGGCGGCTTGCAGGACAACGGCACCCTATTTTTCCAGGGAAACCCTCTCGATATAAATGATATGATCGATGGTGGTGATGGTGCCGGATGCTTCTGGGATGTGGACGAGCCCGAGATCTTTATTACTTCTGTGTATTATAACAGGTATACAGTTTTTTTAAATGGTAATCAATACCAGAATGCCGGAGATTATTGCGGAACCTTTATATGTCCTGCCGACTATGATTATAAAATGAATAAACTTTATGCCAATGCATGTGGTTTTTTCGGGAACAGGGCCGACCAGCTGATGCGGGTTTCTTCTATCCCCAACAATCCATGGGAAACCTTTATTACCCTTGGAACCGGCGTAACTACACCTTTTACGCATGTTAAATATTCTCCGTATTCACCGGATGAGACCACGACGCTTTTTGTTGGCGGACAAACAGGCAGGCTTTTCAAGGTCGAGAACGCCCAGGCCACACCCGAGGTGACTGAAATAACTGGAGCAGATTTCCCGATCTCATCTATTTCCTGTGTTGCCATAGGTGGTTCTGAAGATACTCTAATGGTTACTTTCTCAAATTACGGGGTTATTTCGGTATGGCAAACCTATGACGGCGGAGGTGCCTGGACGAATGTTGAGGGTAACCTGCCGGACATGCCTGTTCGTTATGCCCTTTACCATCCCGATGATGCAAAACAGGCCATGCTGGCCACAGAGCTTGGGACATGGACCTGTAATCACATGCACCTTAACGACCCGCAATGGGCTCCTGATGTAGATGGTATGGCCAATGTCAGGATTGACATGATACAATTAAGGGAAGCGGATAATACGGTGTTGGCAGCTACCCATGGACGTGGACTGTTTACAACGACATGGGTATCTGATCCGTGGGTTTCTGTAGGCGAATTTCCCGAACTGGCAGTAACAAACATATGGCCTAACCCAACAAAGGGGTGGTTGAATATTAGCCTTGGAGAGCAAGCCGCCGATCATATTGATCTATCAATCAGCGATATGCAGGGGCGCATAGTAATTGAGGAAAAACTTAAGGCGGGCCAGGAAACCCATAAGCTTGATTTGAGCAACATGCCTCCCGGTACATATCTGCTCCGGCTAACCGATGGGCAGAGGTCTTATTCTGAAAAGATCATCCACCAATAAAAAAAGGGCTTTTGCAATATTGCAAAAGCCCTTAAATTTTTTCATAGAAATATTATTCAATTGATTTCTCTGTTACAGCCTTGGCTTTAACATTTACTGTTTTCACCTTTGTATGTTTGGGAGTGTCAACAATGGTCAGTTCATCGATAATGTTCTGTGCGCCGGCCAGCTTATCAATGATAAATAATACATACCTGATATCAACATTGATGGTACGCTGCAATTCCGGTTCGAAAGCGATGTCGCCACTCATAGCTTCCCAGTTGCCGTCAAATGCAATACCTATAAGTTCGCCATTGCCATTTATAACAGGGCTTCCGGAGTTACCACCGGTAATGTCATTGGTTGTCAGGAAGCAAACATTCAATCGCTCTTTTCCATTAACCATTTCCCCGTAAGGGCCAAAGTCTTTATTTGCATAGAGCGTTTTAAGCTTTTCTTCAACAAAGAACTCATCATTTGTTGCGTCTTCTTTTTCCATAACCCCGGCCAGCGTTGTAAAGTAATCGTAGAAAACTGCATCTGCCGCTATATAATCCTGAACCGAACCATAAGACATTCTCATCGTGGAGTTGGCATCCGGATAGAAAACCTTATCAGGTTTCATTTCTCTGAGGCCGGCAATGAACAAACGGTTAAATTCACCAATCTGGGTGTTTGCCTGACGATATTGTCCCATAACCTGCCCCATCATATTAGTGAAATCAGTTGACAGCATAAAGGCCGGATCTTTTTCAAGTGTTTTCTTTTTTGGCTTATCAAGGAATGCATTGATCTGATCCTGGCTTTCAAAAATCGAGTTATTGAAAACATAATCAGCCAGAAATATAAAGTTGCCATTCATATCATCAACCAGCTCAAGGAAATATTCGGGCTGGCTTTCGAGGGGTACATTGTTGTGATAAACCTCCATTAAAGCAGCAAAAGCATCTTCATCGGCCGGGGCATAATAATTTTTAAAATGACCGCCCATTCCGTCTCTCAGCTGAGTGATGGTTTCTTCGATGATCGCATCATCTGCCTTGGAATCGAGTAATTCAAGCAATTGTCCGTACTGGGCGGCATAACCAAGGATTTCGGGAGAATTGGCTGCAAGGGCAGTATATACAAGCACGGGAAAGTCATTTGTAAGGTTGGCATATCCTTCTTCCAGGTTTTTTAGCACCTCCCCATATTTTTCACTGGTTTCAGGTTGTGCATCGGCCCATGCCTGGAATGCTATTTCGATCTTTTGTTTCTTTTCATAAACCTTGAGGCGCTTCAATCCGCGTGTCTGGCCCAGGAATAATTTCCATGCATTGGCCAGGCCTGCATATTTGGAAGCATATTGGATCCTTACAGCCTGATCGGCATCCATATGGACTTTCCATGCCTGCAGCTGGGCGTCGAATATCTCAATTAGTGTTGGGAGGAATGCATCCAGCTTATATTCAATACCAAAAGAAGTCATGTATCTTTCAGTTCCGCCGGGATAACCCCAAACCATTGCAAAATCACCCTCTTTGTATCCATCAATTGAAACAGGAAGGTGATGGGCAGGTTTCAGTGGAATATTTTCTTCTGCATATTTAGCCGATTCGCCTTCGGGGCCGGTATAAATCCTGAAAATGGAAAAGTCGCCTGTATGGCGGGGCCACATCCAGTTGTCGGTGTCTCCGCCATATTTACCGATAGATGAAGGCGGTGCTCCAACAAGACGAACATCTTTATACACAGTATAAACGAAGAGGTAATACTCACTTCCCCCATAGAAAGAAGAAACACGTGTAGTATATTTGCCATCTTCTTCGGCTTTTTCTGCGAGGCGCGTACGAATTTTTCTTACTGCTGCAGTACGCTCTGATTCAGTCAGTGTATCAGAAAGAAAAGGGATAATGCTATCCGTAACATCTTCCATTCTCACAAGGAACGAAGCTGCCATGCCCTTATTGGGCAATTCTTCCTCAAGGCTCATCGCCCAGAATCCATCCTTCAGATAATCATGTTCGACGGTACTGTGCGACTGGATCTTATTATAGCCACAATGGTGGTTAGTGAAGAGTAAACCTTTTTCGGAGACGATTTCCCCGGTACAGAAAAAACCACCAACACCTCCGCCTGAAAGGCCGACAATGGCATCTTTGAGGCTGGAATTGTTGATACTGTAAATCTCCTCTGCAGTGAGCTGTAGCCCCATTTCCTGCATGTCAACATAGTTCAGTCTTTCAACAAACATAGGAAGCCACATCCCTTCATCGGGTGGCTCATACGCCATTGTGCTTCCTATAAGCAAAGCAGCAAAAAGCGTTAATAACAAATTTTTCATAATCATTTATAATTTAATTATTAATAGAATTATTTCAGTCCTATAGAAGTAGGGCCCTGCCTGAAGGTAATATCAACAGGGATGTTGGAACGGTTAAGCCGGGAGAGGTCAGCCTGCAGGTCCGGAGGGATCATAGCTGCTTCTTCTACCCATACTTTTGCGGCCTCATAATCACCATTACCCTGAATTAACAGGATCTTTTGCATCAGGCTTACCATGGCAAGCTGCATCTTCTCGAAATTAACAGTATAGGTTCCATCTTCATTAATAGTAAATACTTCCTGTTCTTTAAAATAGTTGAATCGCATCATATTGGCTTTGCCGTGAGAGCTGGCTGCCCCAAAACGGCTTGACCGGAAAATACCTGCAAAGAAAGTCACATAATTATCCATAGCCTCTCCTTCGGTAAGTTCACCCATCTCGTAGAGTTTAGTCACCAGGTAAAGTCCCATAATATCAGCCTTTCCTTCTTCTATGGCCGAATATTGTTCTTTCAGGGCTTCTCTTGCAGTACCCTTACCATTCAGGGTGTTTTTAATTCCCATAGCGTGTCCCACCTCATGGAACATGGTATTTTCGAAAAAGGCGGTAAAGGTGACATACTTACGCTGATCAGGATCGATAAGAAGTTCTGATATAGGCAAAAGGATCTTATCGAATTTGGCCTTCATGGCATTTTTCAACTGTAGTTTGCGTGAGCCATATTTTACATGTACCTCCTCGTCATTGGGAAGGTTGATGGCAATAGTTTTGCTTCCGGCATTGCAATCACCGGCGTAATAGATCACATCATAAGCATTCATGTCGGCCTTGCTGCCCGGAACATCTTTTTTGTATTCATCGTCGACAGGCAGGCCTTTTTGCAGATCCGGCAGCATAGCTGAGAACTTCTCCAGCTTTTTACTCCATTCAACATCTTTAAGTAGAATAAAAGACTCATAAGCAGCCTTGTAGCCAAACAGGGCATCCTCATAGTTTTCGATGGCACCTACTACAAAGTCAATATTGGTATTTTGCATTTCCATCCAGGCAAAATCACTTGGCTGGTAATTGTCTGATACCAGGGCTTCGGCACGCAACTCAAGATATTTTTTCAGACCGGGGTCTTCGGCAAGCGCTGCCGCCTCCTTTAACAGGCCTGAAGCCTCATGAAGTTCACATGAATAAGCTTCATGGTACCACACTGTTTTAAGCGAACCATTTTCATCCCTTCTTATCAGGGTGTACAGGCTGGTTTTATTCGGATCATCAAATGTCTCAAACTCCTCTTTTGTCATGTCGGCAGGGTAAAAATTTGCACCCATGGGCTTTTCCCCGACACCTGCAATAAATGGCTTATTGTTATTCAGCCTGTCCCAGGGCCCATAATTGATTCTTGCAAACCTCTTGGTGTTCTTATCAGCTATGGCAGGAATAAAATCGGCCTTTCCACCAATAGTTTGTTGCCAGAACAAACCATCCATAATTCGGGCTACCTTATATAAGATGGTCACGATCTCTACTTCTTCTTCGCAAAGGTGAGAAATGTCGGCAGTTAGCTCAAAAGGAGCGTAAATGGCCAGGCGTTCATTCACATATTCTGTTGAAGATGCCTCAAAGGCCTTTTTGGATGGAATAAGCGTTTGTTTGTCATTATACTTTTTACAGGATTCTTTCTGCTGGCATGATATTGTAATTATACCAATA